>DATFGN010000065.1:0-4800 GCA_035249405.1 Gemmatimonadales bacterium | reverse complement strand
AGCCGGCTCATGTTGTCGCTCGGCGCTGGACTGTACGAGGAGCTGCTGTTCCGGGTGCTGTTAGTGGGATCGCTCGCTCTGCTCTGCCGCCGGGTGCTCGGGGTGCGACCCTTCGTCGCCGGACTGGCGGCCGCGCTAGTCGGGGCCGTGGTGTTTTCGCTATTCCATTATGTCGGCCCCTACGGTGACCCGTTTCAGGTCTACTCGTTCGTGTTTCGTGCCATCGCCGGGCTCGCCTTCAGCGCGCTGTTTCTGCTGCGCGGCTTCGGCATCACCGCGTGGACGCATGCGCTGTACGATGTGTTCTTGCTGATGCGATAGACGCTCTCAGCTATCGGCGCTCAGCTATCGGCTACTGCCTTCCCGCGTGATGTTCCATTCGCTGAAACGCAAGGAATTGATGGATTGCCTCGATAGCGACGCTGTCTTTGGAGATCAAGCGTACTTCCCCACCCCGTGGCAGATCCGCATAGACATAGGTGATCGCATCCCGTCGCGTGGCCATGACGCCCGTGCCTGGGACCGCCCCCGCATGCACGGTTGTTGGTTGGTCGAATTGCCCGGCTTTGAACGCCGCCGTGATGCCCCGCAAGTGCTGCCGGATCTGCGCGACGTCCGCCGAATCATCCCCCTGGCGCTGCAGTTCGATACGACCGCCGTCGGCGAGCGGCTCGAAGCGATGCGCGGATGTGTACTGATCCACCCCCATCACCGCCCGGCCTCGAGCCTGCAGTGCGGTAAACGCCTCGTTCTGCTTCGCGCGACATGCCGCGAGCCCACACAGTAGCGCCACGACCCCGATGGCTCTCACCGCAAACCTCCGTCCTGGATGGGCTAGATACGGATCAGTCCGCAGCGGCGTTGTATATTCGGCTCATGTCCTCCTCGTGGCGCGGCCTCGGCCTGCTGGCCGTCTTGCTCGGCTGTGGGAAGTCGGCCGAGGAGAAAGCCGCTGATGTTTCAGCCTGCAGTGCGACCGGCACGACTGCCACGGTCATCGCCCAGTGCCTGCACGACGTGGCCGGCTGGCGGCAAGCTGCCGCAGATTCCGCGGGCGCGGCCCGGGCCAGCGAGCTGGAGACCGTCAAGAGCGAGATCGGCGTGATCACCGCTCGGGCCGATAGCCAGCATGCGGAGGAAATCCGGGTCTGCGATCGCGTCCTCGTGGATTTGAAAACCTGCCTGATTACGCGATTCGGGTGGGTGGAGGATCAGGCTACAGCGGCCGATGACTCGGTCTGGACCAGCCGGTCCGCGGCGCATCAACGACAAATCCGCGCGTGCCTGGGCCGCCGGGCCGTGGGCACCGGAGCCTGCCTCCAGCTGCACTACAAGTGGCAGCCCCGTCGAGCCTTGGCGCTCGACGACTCGATTCGCAGAGCGAATATCAACCGATAGACGCTTTTGGCTTTCAGCCCTCAGCTATCGGCTACAGCTTGACATATCAAAAAATATTGATATGTTGCTGCCATGGCGACGACCGGATCCCCTGACCTCAAGCGCACGGCGCGACTGTTCCACGCCCTTTCGGACGAGACGCGGCTCAGGATCATCGCCCGGCTGCGCGGTGGAGAACGGTGTGTGTGTGAGCTCATGGACGCCGTGGACGCGGCACAATCGCGGTTGTCGTTTCATTTGAAGGCGCTGAAGGACGCGGGCATCGTGAACGACCGCCGCGAAGGGCGCTGGAACTACTACTCGATCGCGCCGGACGCGCGGGAAGCCCTTATCGGGGCCCTGGTGTTACTCGAAGCGCGCAGCTCGGCGCACCAGGATGCTGTCTGTTGCTGAGTTTTTTTCCCCTATTCATCAACATTTCTTGATGTAAGGAGAGGCACCGATGACCCCTACTGATCTGAAAACAACCGTGCGCGACAAATACGGCGAGGCGGCCCGCCAAGCCCGATCCGGCAGCGCGAGCTCGTGCTGCGAGCCCTCCTGCTGTGGCTCCGGAAAGGACCCGATGTCGGCGAACCTGTATGCGCCGGACGAGACCGCCGGCCTGCCGGAAGCCGCGGTGCTCGCCTCGCTCGGATGCGGCAATCCCACGGCGTTGGCCGAGCTGAAGCCGGGTGAAATCGTTCTCGACCTGGGTTCCGGCGGCGGGATCGACGTGCTGTTGTCGGCCCGACGCGTCGGACCGACGGGCAAAGCCTACGGACTCGACATGACCGACGACATGCTGGCCCTGGCGCGTGAGAACCAGCGCGCGGCCGGCGCCAGCAACGTGGAATTCCTCAAGGGCGACATCGAGCACATCCCCTTGCCCGACCAGTCGGTGGACGTGATCATCTCCAACTGCGTCATCAATCTCTCGGCTGATAAGCGTCGGGTCCTCGCCGAGGCGTTTCGCGTGCTCAAGCCCGGGGGCCGGTTTGCGGTCGCCGACATCGTGGTGCGCGGTGAGCTACCGGAGGCGGTCCGGCGCAACATGGAGCTGTGGGTGGGGTGCGTCGCCGGGGCGCTGGAAGAATCCGAGTTTCGAGGCTTGCTGGCTGACGCCGGCTTCCAGGACGTCGAGATCGAGCCGACGCGGATCTACGAGTTCGCCGACGTGGAGCGCCTGGTCGGTGCCGCCGGCCTGAACGGCACGGTCCTGGCTCAGGAGCTCAGCGGGTGCTTCATGGGCGCTTTCATTCGAGCACGGAAAGCCTGACCACACTGATGCCATTTCGCGTGTTGTTCGTGTGCACCGCCAATTCCGCCCGGAGCCAGATGGCTGAGGCCCTGCTCAGCACATTGGGCGGCGGTCGATTCGCCGCGGCGAGTGCGGGAGCCGTGCCCGCCGGGCGGGTCAGCCGGCGGGCGGTCGCGGCGCTGGCCGAGCTGGGTATCGATTGGTCCGGCCACACACCGCGCGGATTGACCGGGCTGGAACGACAGCCCTGGGACCTGGTGATCACCGTGTGCGATGCGGCGAAGCAGGCCTGCCCGATCTTCACCGGATCCGCGGTGGTCGTACACTGGGATTTGCCGGA
Organism: Gemmatimonadales bacterium; assembly: GCA_035249405.1. Lineage (GTDB taxonomy): Bacteria > Gemmatimonadota > Gemmatimonadetes > Gemmatimonadales > GWC2-71-9 > DASTHG01. Next base: position 1,822 of record DATFGN010000065.1, on the reverse strand, counting down.
CCCGATGGACGCCAACGGCACGGAGGAGGAGATGCGGCAGGCGTTCCTGCGCGCGCGGGACGTCATTGCGGGACTGGTAGAGCGATTGATCGCGCTGCCCGTGGAGGCGCTGAGCCAGCGGGACCTCGTCGCACGTGTGACGGAGATCGGCCCCCGACACTAGTCCTTGTAGGGGTCGACCTCGTCCTCGCCGGCCATCACGACGACGAGCGGCCGCAAGGTGTGCAGCACCTGAATGGTGCCTTCCTGAGCCGCCAGGACGTCCTTGAGGCGGCGATAGACATGCGGGCTTTCATCCGTCCCGCCGCCCCGCAGGACGACGCCTTTCCGCTTCACCCACGCGTGCATCATCTCCCGGCTGATTTGCCCCGGCTTGATGACCTTGCCGCGTCGGTTGCGCTTGCCGGCCGCCTGCGTGCGGGACATGACCCGTCCCGCACCGTGCACCGTCGAATAGAGTGCGTCTCGCTGCGCACGCCCCGCTTCGCTGGAGCCCGCCGCCTCCCAGTCAGCCCCCTGAACGATGACCGCGTCGTCTCCCATTGACCCACCCACAAAGCCCTTTTGTCCGGGGAACGCCGGCGTGGCACCCTTGCGAACCACGACCAGCTCATCGCCGCCGTGGCGCTCCTGCCAGGCGAAATTGTGGTGGTTGTGGACCAGCTCCACTTCGTGGCCGCCCAGGAGGGCCACCACTTTGCGCGCCACCCATTCACGGCCGGCGTAGGCGTAGCGCCCCGCCAGGGACATCAGCGCCCAGTAGTCCTGCCCCAGCGGCTGGTCGAGATCGAGCAGGACTTCGCGCTCGGGAACGCGTTCGGCCCAATCCTGTCCCTGGCTCAGGGCCAGAAAGCCGTGGGCGACCCCGTAGCCGAAGCCGCGGCTGCCGAAGTGCACGCCGACCCACACCGCGTCTCCCTCATCGGCGAACACGTCGACGTAGTGATTGCCGCTGCCCACGGTGCCCAGCTGGGCGCGCGCTTTCTGGCGCAGCCCCTCGCGATGACGCGCCGGCGCCGCGTCCCAAGCCGCGTCTTCGAACAAGGGATGGTCCTGCGGCGCGTCGTCAGCCCGATTCTTACGTCCGACCCCGAAGCTGATGGAGTGCTGAATCTCGTCCGCCAGGTCGGTCAAGGCCGCTTGCCGGGCGTCCGGCGTGGCGCCGAGATCGGCCAGGGTACGGTCGGTGCGGATAGCCGCGTTGCCGCAGGCGATGTCGAACCCGACCCCGACGACCGACACCTGGTTGCGGTAGGCCGCCACGCCGCCGATGGGCATGACATACCCCAGATGGCCATCCGCCATCAACGCCGCCCGCTCGGCGCGGGATGCGACATCCTGGAGCTGTGCCAGGGTTTGCGGCTCGTGCGTTCCGAACACCTTCGTCATGCGATCATTCCTTCGCCCCCAGCCGGGACAGGGGGTGGGCCCGCGGGCTGCCCCGGCTGGACCGCCGTCATCCTTCTTCGGCTAACAACCCATCCGTGCGTCGTTCATCGCGCGCCTGGCGCTCGAAGCGGCGACCGATGGCGCGTTGCTCGATACTGCGCTGCGTAAGCGACTCGACGCTGTCGGCCCGCAGCCGCACGCGGGCTCCGGTCACATCCACAAACGTGACCCAGCGCGGAATGGGATCCGCGTCGAGGCAGGCGTCGATGTGGCGCGCCATTTCGGTACTGACGCACCAGGTGTCCCACTCGGTCGACACCACGAAGAAATCGCCCAATGCATCCGCCCGAGAGCGTTCCATGGTCTCCTCCCCAGTGGTGGTTGGTGCCGGCCGGCACCGGTCCGCTCAACCCGTTCGGCGGGGAGTCGCGTG
>DATFGN010000064.1:0-3977 GCA_035249405.1 Gemmatimonadales bacterium | reverse complement strand
TCGTCAAGCATGAAATCGTCAAGAAAAAAAGTGTGAAAATCGACTGGCACGGACATCGCGACCGGGGCATGGGGCTGATCAACTGTCTCGCCGCGATCGAGGCCGGGGTAGATCGCGTGCACGCCACGGCCCTGGGCGTGGGCGAGCGGGTCGGGAATGCGGAGATGGATCTCCTGATCGTGAACCTGAAGCTCCTGGGCGCCCACCAGGCCGATCTGTCCCGCCTGCCCGAGTACTGCCGCACCGTGGCCGATGCGGTCGGCATCCCGATTCCCTTGAACTACCCGGTGATGGGGAGCGACGCGTTCCGCACCGGCACCGGCGTCCATGCCGCGGCGATCATCAAGGCTAAGAAGAAGGGGCACACCTGGCTTGCCGATCGGGTGTATAGCTCGGTCCCGGCCGAGGAGCTGGGGCTCGAGCAGGTAATCGAGATCTCTCCGGTGTCGGGACTCTCGAACGTGAAGTATTGGCTGCAAACGCACGGCTACGACGCCGAGGACGAAGCGGCGTGCAAGGCGCTGTTCGATGCCGCGAAGCAAGCCGATCGCACCCTGACGGCGGAGGAGTGCCACCGCCTGCTGCAACAGGCCGCATGGCGGTAGGCGCGTTTCGGGAGCTCGAGCGCTCGTACTTCGACCTCCGCTGGCATCTCGATCCCGTGGTGGCGACGCTATCCGGCCTCACGGAATACGACGACAAGTTCGGCCGGTTCAGTCCGGAATACCTGGCCCCGCACATCGCCGCGCTCAAGTCCCTCGCGCTGGCGTTCGAAGCAGCCGACGTCGACGGGCTCGAGGCCGAGATCGATCGCACGGCGCTGCTCAACGACATTCGCGTCACGATCTGGCAGTTCGAGCAGGATCGTCCGCAATCCAAGAATCCCGAATTCTGGCTGACCCATCTCTTCAGCGGCCTGCACGGTCTGCTGCGGCGTTCCGATCGTGGCTCGGCGCAAAACGCCGCGGCCATGGCCAGCCGCCTGGAAGGCGTGGCTGCGCTGCTCGACGATGCCCGGGCGACGCTCGTCCAGCCGGTGCGGATGTTCGCCGAAACGGCGCTGCAAATGTGCCCCGGCGGCGTGCTGCTGATGCGGGAGATCAAGTCCGAATACGCAGAAGCCCCGGGCGGCGATCGCGTTGCAGCGGCGGCCGAGTTGGCGGGGGCGGCGCTGGCGGCGTTCGAGCACGATCTGGATCGCTGGGAGGAATCCGGGATCGACCACTTCGCGCTGGGGGAGGACGGGTTCAACTTCCTGCTCCACTATCAGCACGCGCTCCGCGATACCGCGCCGGAGCTGTGGCGTTACGGGCTGCGCCTCAAGGACGAGATCATCGCCGACCTGGCCGGCCGCGCCGAGCGGCTGTCGGGGAGCACCGACTGGGCGGCGCTGGTGGAGCGGTTGCGTGGGGAGCACCCGACGTCCCAGACGCTGGTCGAGACGTACGCGCGCGAAATGGAGCGGGCGCGGGAGTTCGTGGCCGCGCGTGGGATTGCACCGGTTCCCGCCGTACCGCTCGATGTGATTGCGACGCCCGAATTCATGCGGCCGCTGATTCCGTTTGCGGCGTACGACAGCCCGGGGCCGTATTCGGCTGATCCGCGCGGCTTGTTCTACGTCACCGTGCCGGACGCCGGCCTGGCCGAAGCCGCCCGGGAGCGCGTGTTGCGCGATCACTCCACCCACGAGATCGCCGCGACGTCGCTGCACGAGGGGTATCCGGGGCACCACCTGCACCTCGTCCTCGCGCAAGGCAACCCCTCCGAAACGCGCAAGAACGTGTATACGCCGCTCACGCTCGAAGGTTGGGCGCTGTACTGCGAAGAGATGATGGCGGACGAAGGATTCTACGAGTCGGAAGCAGAGCTGCTCTTCCAACGGGTACACCTGTTGTGGCGGGCGATGCGCATCGTGCTGGACGTCGGATTACACACGCGGGGCATGAGCGTCGACGAGGCCGTGGGGTTAATGGTCGACGTCGTGCACATGGACCGCGCCAACGCCGAAGCGGAAGTGAGCCGGTATTGCGCGACTCCTGGCTATCAAATCTGCTACGCGGTCGGGCGTCGCGAGCTGCTCAGGCTGCGCGATGACTTCCGCGCGGCCCGTGGGAACGACTTCACGCTGCGCGGCTTCCACGATGCGGTCCTCTCCTATGGCGGCTTGCCCGTCACCCTGATGCGTTGGGGCATGGGGTTGGGTGAGTAGACTCCCCCGCCCGGTCAAGCTGTTCGGCTTCGTCTCGCTGCTGAACGACTTTGCGAGTGAGATGATCTACCCGTTGTTGCCCGCCTTCGTGACCGGCGTGTTGGGCGGCGGCGCCGTGTCGCTGGGGGCGTTGGACGGCGCGGCGGATTTCGCGGCGGCCGTGGTCAAGTATCGGGCCGGGCGTCTGTCGGACAAGCCGAGCCGGCGCGGGCCGTTGATCATTTTCGGCTACCTCGTCGCGGTGCTGGTGCGCCCCGTGATCGCTTTCACCGGTGCGGCGTGGCAGGTGATCGGGTTGCGGGTCACCGACCGGATCGGCAAGGGGATCCGGACGCCGCCGCGCGACGCCCTCATCGCCGACGTCACGCCGGCCGAGCTGCATGGCCGGGCGTTCGGGTTACAACGCGGCCTCGATCACGCCGGCGCGATCCTCGGTCCTCTGGTGGCGTGGTGGCTCTTGTCTTCGAACGCATTGGACGTTCGTGGCGTGATCGCCGCGAGCATCATTCCGGGTGTGCTGGTGTTGGTGCTGGCGATTTGGGCCGTAGGGGACGGTAGGAGACGGCAGGAGACGGCAGGGGCAACTGCACCGCAACAACCCCTACCATCTCCTACCGTCCCCTCCCGTCCCCTACCACCCGCCCTCCTCGCCATCTTCGCCTTCTATCTCCTGCGCATGCCCGAGACCCTGATTCTGCTGCGCACCCAGGAGATCGGTGTATCGGTTGCTTCCGTGCCGCTCTTGTGGGCCGCGCTCCACGTCGTGCGCTCGTCGACGAGCTTTGTCGGCGGCGCGCTGTCGGACCGGATCGGACCGTCGCGTACCATGTGGCTGGGGTGGATCTGCTATGCCGCCATCGCCATGGGCTTCGCGCTGGCCGAACGTCCCCTCGAGGCGTGGGTCCTGGTTCTCGCCTTCGGTCTGGTCGCCGGGCTGACGGAGAGCCCGGAGCGTGCGCTCGTGTCGCGACTCGCCGGCGGGAAGCAGGGAACGGGCTTCGGCACCTACCATGGCGCGACCGGGGTCGCGGCGCTGATCGGTGGGATCCTGCTCGGCACCTTGTTCCAGTCCCACAGCGCGGGACTCTCGTTTCTCGTCAGCGCGTCGGCGGCCACGGCTTTGATTGTGGTGTGGCCGCTCGTATCGCGTTCGACCCTGCAAGCCGAATGACCTCATCCGTGGAGACTCGCATGCGCATGCTGATGATGGCAGTCGCTATCTCGCTCCCGATCGCCGTCCAGGCGCAGGATCGACAGATCATCTCACCGCCGAACACGAACGTGGGCCTGCCGTTTTCGATCGGGGTGCGGGTGGGGAACATGCTGTACCTGTCCGGCCAGATCGGGAACAACCCAGGCACGAGGGAGCTGGCGGACACGGGGATTACGGGGCAGACGCGGCAGACGATCGAGAACATCAAGGCCGTGTTGGCGTTTGCCGGCAGCGCGCTCGAGCGCGTGGTGAAATGCACGGTGTTTCTGTCCAACATGGCGGATTATCAGGCGATGAACGCGGTGTACGCGACGTATTTCCCGAAGGATCCGCCGGCGCGCTCGACCGTGGCCGCGAGCGGATTGGTGTTTGGAGCACGAGTGGAGATCGAGTGTATCGCGACGGTGGGGGGCGCGTAGGGATACCTTCTCAGGACGCATTGTAAGAAGGTCGACCAGTGTTTGAAGAGTTGGCTGGGTTTCGCCATTCGCTCGAGGAGGAAGGCCGCTACACCATCGAGCGCGAGTTGGGCCACGGGGGGATGGCCGTCGTGTA
>DATFGN010000063.1:0-2994 GCA_035249405.1 Gemmatimonadales bacterium | reverse complement strand
CGGGCCGGACCACTCGATAGGTGGTCGCCGCTAGCTCGCCCGTCTGCGCCGCCTCCTGGGCGGTGGCCAGCACGCGTTCGCGATCGTCGGGGTGTATGCCGGCCGCCCAGGAGAACGGTTCCGCATACGCGTCCTCCAGATTGCGACCCGACACCGCGGCAAACGCGGGACTGACGTACAGCGCGCGCCAGGTTTCCGGGTCGAGCACAAAAAACACGTCGCGTACGTTCTCGGCCAGCTCGCGGAACCGATTCTCGCTCTCGCGCAGCTGGGACTCGGCTCGGCGCCGCTCGCTGATGTCGATGATCGAAGCGAGCACCAGCATCCCTTTCGGGTGCTGGACGGGGGTCAAAGCGATTTCGATCGGAACCTCGTGCCCATCTTTGTGACGACCGGTGAGGTCGCGGCCGCGGCCGAGGTGACGCGACGCAGGCGCGGTCATGTAGCGGACGTGATGGGCCGCGTGCGCCTTGCGGACGCGATCCGGCACCAGCTTCTCCATCGGCTCCCCGACCAGCTCATCGGCGCGGTAGCCGAAAATCCGTTCGATCTCGGGGTTAACCAGGATGATCGAGCCGGTGTCGTCGATGGCGAGGATACCACACGGGGCCGCCTGTACAGCAACGACCGAGAGGTCCTCAAAGCCGGGAGGCCGAGTCATGGCACGCACTGCATAGTGGGTAACCCGGCGATGCGAGTCAAGGATCGCCGGAGCCGCAGCCTCGGTAGGGCGTGCTTACGACCCGAGAGGACCAGGCCTGCTTCCTTCCCCACTCGATCGGCCACGAGCCAGCAGGCGCTCAGTGAAGTCAACGCGCTCATTGAGTTCGCTGAGTTGACGCTGCATCAACTCCATCTCGCTCCGCAAGGCTTGGAGCTCGTCGGCGCCGATGGTTTCGCCACCTCCGCTGCGCAGCCGAGCGTCCTCCACCCGCAGCCGCCAGATCTTTTGTAGTCCGCTCATGACGATTGCCACCACAGGAATGGTCAGGGCGAGTATTGGAATAAGGAGGGCCACAACCTGTTTATCCATTGGTCACCCTCACACAGTCTCGAGCTCATTACCTGCAGTCGTTCCAGTCCTGGGAGTCCCCTGGCGACCGATCCGGAAACGTGGCGGGAGGGCGCACCGAGTGTACGACAGTGGAGCGGATGGGATTCGAACCCACGACCCCCTGGTTGCAAACCAGGTGCTCTCCCAACTGAGCTACCGCCCCCAGTGCCCTACAAGCTAGCACGGGGGGCGGTAAATGCGGGTCAGGCGACGGCGTTAGTCGAGCTGCGTGTTCCCCAGAGCGGCGAGGGCCCGGGTGCGATCGTATTCCGACCCGATGTTGCGCGCCGCTTCGAGAAAGGCGCGGCGGAGCTCGTCGTTGAGTTTCGCGTGCTCCGCCACGGTCACCAGCACTTCGGCGCGGTCGTAATCCGAGCTGATGCGCCGGGTCGATGCAATCACCAAGGCGACTGACCGCGCCGAGACCCCCGGATGCTCCATGACCGCCTTCAACACCCGCCCGAGATCGTAGTCCGAGCTGATGCCTTCCGCCGCCGCAAAGAACGGCGCCAGCGTCGCCGAGTCGAGCGGGAAGTCGGCGGCGACCTGGACCAGCACTTCGGCGCGGTCGTAGTCCGAGCTGATGCCGGTCGTGGACCGAAGCGCGTCCGCGACCAATGCGGCAGGCGGCTCCCGCTGCGCGAGCAGCGTCGACAGCACGCGGTGCCGGTCGTAATCGGATTCGATGCTGTTGACCGCCTGGAAGAAAGCCTCGCGCATTCCCGTGCCGATCGGATGCTTTTGAATCAGCACGATGAGGACTTCCGCCAGATCGTAATCCGACTGGATGCCGCCCGCCGAGCCGAGGATCGCCGCGGCCAGATCGTCGGGGAGATTGCGCCCGGCGAGCACCACCGATAGCACGCGATGGCGATCGTAGTCCGACTCGAGGTGATTGGCGGCCGTGACGAAAGCCGACCGTGACGGCTCCGTGAGCGGATACGTGGCCGCCACCGCCACGAGGAGCTCGGCGAGGTCGTAGTCGCTCGAGATCTCGTCGCCCCCCTGCCGGATGACCCGCGCGACGGTGGACGCATCGAGCCGGCCGTCCGCCACGAGCGCCTGATAGTAGATCCGTTTGGCGTAATCGCTCGTCAGCAGCGCGATTTCCTGGAACTCGCCTTCTATCCCACGCGTCTGCAGAATCCAGCGGCTGCGGCCCTCGGCCGCGAACCCGGTGCGGCGCAACAGGTCCGTGAGCGTCGCCGCCAGCCAGGCCCGGGCTTCCGCATCGTAAGGATGCTCGTCGTTCTTCACGAACCAGCGCCGCTGCCCGGCGTCGCTGCCGCGGATCTCCACGCGCCGGTCGATGTCCCCACCCCGCTGCTCGACGACCACCAGACCACCGCCGGTGACGCTCGCGATGTCGGTGAAATCCGCACTGAACGTGAACTTGGCGTTGGCGCGCAGCTCGGTGACGCAGCGCCCGATGGTGGAGCTCACGACGAGGTCCTCGTCGTGCTCCTGCACGCTCTGCCAGTTCTTCACCCGGGGCGCTGGGAACTGGCAGTGTGACGTATCCTGGGTCTGGAGCTGGGCGATCGTTGTCGCACGCCGCCCCGCGAGCTTCGGCGTGGGACGCTCGGCCCCACCGGCGTCGGTCGCCGTCACAGTCATCGGCGTCGGATCCGACGCGCGGACCACGGCGGGACGCAACGCGGCCACGAGACCCATGACGAGCACCGCCCCGACCCCCACGGGCCAGGCCACGCGCCGCGTCAACGCCTCACGCCGCCGTGGCTGCAGCACATCGAGCAGACGATGCGCCAATTGGGATGGCCGAGCCATGGCGAGCGCTGCAAGCGCGGTGGTTGATCCCGCCCGGAGCGTTCGCGCGATGTCCAGCAGATGCCCGGCGTACTCGGACGGCAGCGTGCCCATCGTGAGCACGCGATCGTCACAGGCCCGCTCGCGCTCGACGCGCAGCCGCCCTGCCGCGA
>DATFGN010000062.1:0-6625 GCA_035249405.1 Gemmatimonadales bacterium | reverse complement strand
CTCGAGGGCAACACGAACTACTTCCAGGAGGATGGTGTCTCCGAGGGGTTCTCCACGGAGCTGCGTCGCTTCAACATCTTCCTCTTCTCGTCCATCGGCGCGCGCATCCGCATCATCTCCGAGCTCGAGTTCGAGCATGGTACAGAGGAGATCAAGCTCGAGACGGCGCTGCTCGACTTTCAGGTCAATCCCTCGTTCGTGATGCGGGCCGGAGTGCTGCTCCCGCCGATCGGGGCGTTCAACGTCAATCACGACTCGCCCCGTTGGGACGTCGTGGAGCGCCCGCTGGTGTCCACGGAGATCATCCCGGCGACGCTGTCCGAAGTCGGCTTCGGCGCACACGGCCGACTGTTCCCGCGTGGCGTCACGCTCACCTATGACCTGTACCTCACCAACGGGCTCGGGGCAGGGGTCGTGCTGAACAACCACGGTCGCACCCGCCTCGCCAGCGGGAAGGACGAAGGCCTGGTGGCGGAAGACAACAATGGGCGCCCCAGTCTTTCCGGACGGATCGGCGTGCGCCGCGATGCCCTGGGAGAGCTCGGGCTGTCGTACTACGGCGGACCGTACAACACCTATCGGTCGGAGGGAGTGCAGATCGACGAGCGCCGCGACGTCCACCTGGCGGCCCTCGATCTCACGACCGAAGTGCGCTCGGTCACCCTGCGAGGCGAGCTGGCGTTTGCCTGGATCGACGTACAGCCCGATCTACGCGAAGTGTTCGGCGAGCGGCAGTGGGGATTCCACCTCGACGCGGTGGTCCCCGTGTGGCGGCCGCGCATCCGCGCGCTGACCGGGGCCGTCGTGAATGGGGTGCTGCGGCTGGAGCGTGTGGACTACAATCGGGGCACGTTCTCGAGCACGGGCGCGTCCATCGGTGACGAGGTCACCGCCGTCGTCCTGGGAGCGAGCTTCCACCCGGCCGCGGGCACGGTGCTGAAGGCAAACTACCGGCGCGAGTGGCTTCGCGACCTGCAAGGCAATGCCACGGTGCACCGGGGCGGGTTTCAGGTCGGCCTGGCGACCTACTTCTGATGGCGACCCCGCCGACCATAGAGCCGGGATGGCGCCAGCCGCGCCTGGCCCCGAGTCTCGCCGAGGTCTACCGCACCATCCCGGTCGGTCAGGCCGGCTGGTGGCGCAAGGCGCTGGCGTTTGCGGGTCCCGGCTACCTCGTAGCCGTAGGCTACATGGACCCCGGCAACTGGGCGACCGACCTGGCCGGCGGGGCTCGATTCGGCTACACGCTGCTCGCCGTCATCCTGATGTCCAATCTGATGGCGATCCTGCTGCAGGGGCTGTCCGCCAAGCTCGGCATTGTGACAGGGCGCGATTTGGCTCAGGCCTGCCGCGACCATTACTCGCGGCCGGCGGCCCTCGCGCTGTGGGTACTGTGTGAAATCGCGATCGCCGCCTGCGACCTCGCGGAGGTAATCGGCTCAGCGATCGGGCTCAATCTTCTCTTCGGCATTCCGCTGCCCTGGGGCATCGCCCTCACGGCGCTCGACGTCCTGCTGATCCTCTACCTCCAGAACAAGGGGTTCCGCCTGGTCGAAGCCCTGGTGGTGACGTTGATCGCCACCATCGCGGCCTGCTTCCTGTTCGAGTTGTTCATTTCCCGTCCGGACCTGGCGGGTGTCGCCAAAGGGTTCATCCCCCGAGCCTCGATCCTCACCAACCCGGACCAACTGTACATCGCGATCGGGATCCTCGGCGCGACGGTGATGCCGCACAACCTCTATCTGCATTCCTCTATAGTGCAGACCCGGGCGTACGACGAGACACCCGAAGGGAAGCGGACGGCCGTCAAATTCGCCTTCATCGATTCGACGATCGCGCTTTCGTTCGCCCTGTTCATCAACGCGGCGATCCTGATCGTCGCCGCGGCCTCGTTCCACACCTCGGGACACACGGATGTCGCGGAAATCCAGGACGCCTACAAGCTGCTGACTCCCTTGCTGGGCGTCGCGGGAGCGAGCGCCGTCTTTGCCCTGGCGTTGCTTGCTTCGGGCCAGAACTCGACGCTCACCGGGACGCTGGCCGGCCAGATCGTCATGGAAGGATTCCTGAACATCCGGATTCGTCCGTGGCTGCGACGGCTGATCACCCGGGGAATTGCGATTGTGCCGGCTGCCCTCACGGCTATCTTTTTCGGCGAGCATGGCACCGCCCAGCTCCTCATCTTGAGCCAGGTGATCTTGAGCCTGCAGCTGTCGTTTGCGGTCTTCCCGCTGGTGCGGTTCACGTCCGAACGGGCCAAGATGGGGGAGTTCGTCAACCCCACGTGGCTGAAGGTCCTCGCCTACTCGGTGGCGTTCGTGATCGCATCCTTGAACGCGTGGCTCCTGGTGCGAACCGTCCAGGGCTGGCTGAGCTGATGTTCAAACGGATCCTCGTGCCGCTCGAGCATACCCCGACTGACGCCACCATCCTCGACTACATCCGCCCCCTGGCGCGGGAGTGCCGCTCGTCGGTCGTCCTGATCCACGTGGCGGACGGCTGGGTGGCGCGCAACATCAAACAGCTCGACCTGCGGGAGTCCGAGGAGATGCGCGACGACCGCGAGTACCTGGAGCGCGTCACGAGCGAGCTGCAGGCCGAGGGACTCGACTGCGACTCGGTGCTGGCGGCGGGTGAGCCCGCCCGCGAGATCGCCGCCGCTGCCGTGCGGGAGCAGTGCGATCTGATCGCGATGGCCACGCACGGGCATCGTGGCTTGAACGACGTCGTGCGTGGCAGCGTGGCGAGTGAAGTGCGGCACGCGAGTATGGTGCCGGTACTAATGGTGAGATCGGCAAAGGCAAAACCGTAAGGAGAACGGCGTAGGGTTAACGTCGTATGGAGAAAGGCGTACGTCTTTTCCTTACGAAGTCACACCCTACGCGTTTTCCTACGTCGTTCTCGCCTGTTCCAAAGCCCGCAGAATAGCTCCGAGCCGTCTGTCTCTCGCTCCCCGGAGCATCTCCACCTTTCCTTCATACGCCTTCTCGATCGCCGCGATCAGGGCCCGCTGTTGTTTCGGCTCGAGACGCTCCCAGGACGCCAGGTCTCCCCACCAGGCTTCGAAGCTGGTCAGGAGATGCTGCAAGAAGATGTTCACGCCGCCGGCCCCGGCGCCCAGGTGATAGGTGAGGTGCGGTCCGGCCGCAGCCCAGCCGAGGCCTGGGCCGAGGGAAACGGCCCGATCCAGGTCCGAGACGTCGATCACGCCCGTCAACACCAGGTCGATACACTCGCGCCACACCGCCGCCGCGACACGGCCGACGACGTAGCCGGGGACGGCCTTGTGTAACACGATGGGCATGCGGCCAAGCGCGCGCAGGTACGCTGCGGCGCGGGTGACCACCTCTGGATCGGTCTCGGACGACGGCACCAGCTCCACGAGCGGCAGCAGCTCGGGCGGATTCAACGGGTGGGCCACCAGACAGCGGGTGCGCCGCAGCAGCCGTCCGAACAGATCATTCGGGGCCAGGCCGCTCGAGCTGCTAGTGACGATCGCCTGGGGATCCACTACCTGCTCGATCGACTCGAGCAACCGTTGCTTGGCTCCCAGATCCTCGTGGATCGACTCGATTACCCAGTCGGCTTCCCGCACCGCCTGCAACAGGCTGTGAGCCTGTCGCAGCTCCTGCAGGCCGCGGTCCACGATGCCGGTGGTGGCGCGATCGAGCGCGATCAGGGCGCGGGCGCGGCGCGGAATCTCCTCCACGGCCTGTTCGACGGCATGGGCATTGGTGTCGTAAATGGTGACCGGCCATCCGGCGGACGCGCACAGGGCCGCCCAGCCGCCGCCGATCGCGCCGGCGCCGATGACAGCAACTTTTTGAGGTAGGGCGCCGGGGGCGCCGGTCATCGCGACGCCCCGGCCAGGGCCGGCGACGCAAACACCCGCTCCGCCAGCAGCCGGCGCGCGATCTCGGGGTGCACGCCGGTCGCCACCCGGGCACGGGCGCCGTTGGGGTCGACGCGCGTGCGCCCGCGGGCGTCACCGTCCTCCAGGTCGACCGTGAGCTGCAGCGACTCGAAATCGAGCACGCCTGGAGCGATGAGCTCCGCGATGGGGAGCACGTCGTTGATCACGCATCCGTCGAGCTGCTCGTAGCGGCGGTGAAACGCGTGGTAGAACTGCAGTGCCGGGAACAGCCAGCGGGCCAGGTCGTCGTTGGAACGGCCCAGCCGTTCGATTTCCCCACCGGTAAGGATGCACTTGCGCGTCACATCCAGGCCGACGAGCTCCGTCGGCAGCTCGGCGCGCAGCACTTCTGCCAGCGCTTCGGGATCGCACCAGGCGTTGAACTCGGCGAACCGCGTCGTGTTGCCGGCCGCGCGCAGGTTGCCGATCATGGCGAGATGCCGTCCGACCTTGGCCCGCACTACGTCCGGATCGCGGCGCAACGCCAACGCCAGGCCGGTCACCGGGCCGAGCGTCACCAGGGTCACGGGACCGGGTTGCTCGTCCAGCAGCCGCTCCAGCGGCTTGACGTAGTCGAGGATCACACCGGCAGCCGGGACCGGCGCGTCACCGATTCCTGAGGGACCGTGGGTTTCGTGCGCCGTGGCGAGCGGCCGTACCAGCGGCCGTCGGGCGCTGATCGCCACCGGCAGCCGTTTCCCGGCCCGGCGCAGGATCTCGAGGGCGTTGCGGTGCGCGTTCTCCACGACGGTGTTGCCGTACGTCACGGCGATCCCGCGCACGTCCAGCTCGGGGGAATTGAGGGCCAGCAACAGGGCGAGGGTGTCGTCGATCCCCGGATCGGTATCGATCACGACGGGGATGTCCAGCGCGATGCCGGCCTCGCGGGACAATCGGTTGGCGTCTGCTGGCGGCACGGTAGCGTAGGCTACGGCGCCCTCATCCCCTTCGCAATAGCGCTACAAGCACGGCGCGCCGTTTCCGGCGCTCCGCTCACACCATCCACTTGGATTGCGCGTAGAGAATCAACTCCACGCGGTTTTCCACCTTGAGCTTTCGATAGATGTGGTGCAGATGAATTTTGACGGTGCCCTCGCTGATCGCCATCTGCTCGGACATCTCCTTGTTGCGCAGCCCGCGGGCGACCATGCGGACCATTTCGATCTCCCGCGGCGTGAGCGTGCCGGCGGCTTCTCGTTCGCCGGCTTCGCGCCGCAGCAAGACGTCGAGGGCGCGCGTCGTGGCCTGTTTTTCGAGCCATTGCTCGCCGGCGTGCACTTTGCGCACGCACTGGACGACCATCTGCGGCGCCAGCTCCTTCAGGACCATCCCGCGCACGCCGAGCCGCATGGCTTCGATCACTTCCTCTTCCTCTAGTACGGCGGCCAGCAGCACGATCTTCGTGGGCAGCTTCTCCTTGTGCAGCTCCCGGACGACGGTGAGTCCGTCCTTGCGCGGCATGTGGATGTCGAGAATCAGGACATCGGGCACGTGGCGGCGCACGGCGGCCAGGCTTTCCTCGCCGTTGACGCAGCGCGCCACAACCTGAAAATCGGGCTCGAGGCGGAACAGGTTCTCGAGGCCGTCCAGGACGATCGGATGATCGTCGGCGAGGACCGTGCGGATCAGATTAGCCGCCATCGTGCTGGCGCGGCACGCGGATGTCGAGGCGGGCGCCGGCGGCGGTCGATCGGATGGTCAGGCTGCCGCCGATGGACTTCACGCGCTCTTTCAACATCACCGGACCGAGCCGCTGCGCGGTCAGCTCCCCGAGGTCGTACTCACCTTCGAACGGGAAGCCGCGGCCGTTGTCGGTGATGATGATGCGCACGTGACCGTTTTCCGCGGCGACGTTCACTCGCACCTCCGACGCCCGCGCGTGCCGGGCGGCGTTGACCAGGGCTTCCTGGATGATGAGGCAGATGTCGTTCGACAAGGCATCGGACGATGGGTGCTCGATGAGCTGCAGCTGGAGCGCCGTACGCAGGCCCCAGATGGTCTCGATGCGCTGCGCCAGCTCGGTCAGGCGCGAGCTCAGACCCGCTTCCCCGGGCGCGATCCCCGTGGCGGCCACCTTCGAATCGTGAATGATGAAGCGCAGGTCGCGCTGCTCGTCGGCGATGAGGCGTTGCGTCAGGGCCAATCGTTCCCGGGCCGCGCGCGGCTCGGTGTCCCAGAGTCGCTGGACAGTTTCCAGCTGCAGCGCAGCGCCGGTCAGCGATTGCAGCACGCCATCGTGCAGGTCGCGGGTCAGGCGGTTGCGCTCTTCGGCCGCGGCCGTCTCGCGCAGCCGTCGCGACATGAGGGACTGGTCCATGGACGCCGCGACCTGGTGGGCCACCACTTCGCCCAGCAACAGGTCATCGCCCGTCATGCGCGGCTTGTCGAGCGCGAACAGGTAGCCGTCCAGGAATTCGCCGTGCAACGGCAGACACAACACCGCCTCCATGGCGGAGCGCGATTGCAGCGCGCCATGAATCGGGGCGCCGCGCCAGCCCCGCAGTTCGTCCGGCCCGCGGTACAAGACCACGGGGACGGGTGCACGAACATCGGACGACAGGAACGTGAGTCCGATCAGCGGCTCGGCCACGAGCGGTGAATAGGTTTCCGGCGCTTCCGACCAGGAGCCGATCGACCCGTTGTGCCACAGCGCGAGGTGCAACCACGGCTCTTCCGGATCCTCCCACGTCACGAGCACCCGTGGCGCCCCCA
>DATFGN010000061.1:0-18562 GCA_035249405.1 Gemmatimonadales bacterium | reverse complement strand
CTCCAACGGGAGCCTCAGCCAGCCGTTGGATGTGCTGCAACACGCGCAGGTGAATCGCCGAGACGATCTCGCCCGCGGCCACCGCCCAGTACCCCTGAGGCCCCATGTCCACCGCGTAGCGGGTCCGACCCTCCAGCCGTGTTCCTCCACCGGAGAGTGGCTGCAAGCAGAACTCACCGTGCGTGGCGCGGAAATAGCCGTCCAGGTGCGGTGGGCGCACGTCGCGATACGGGCTCCATTCAGTCATGGGCGGCGCCTGGCTCACGATGTCGAACGCGAGCAGACGCCCCTCGTCCCATTGGGTGATCGGCTCTACGAAGCTCCCCGTCGTGAAATCGCAGTAGCGGACGGCGCCGACCCCGGTTCCCTCGATGCGTGCCCGGAGCGGGGCTGCCACGCCGATGCGGAAAACCCATTCCGTTGGCGACGGGAGATCAGGGAACGTCACGACGTGTTGCCAGACCTGCTCCGGCGTCGCGGCGATCTCGACCACCGACACCGCCTCGTATGACGGCGCCGGCAGCCGCGGCGTTGCCAGCACCAGGAGCGGAGCCACGAACGCGCCCAGACCGGCCCGCTGGGCAGGCTCGTCGCCACGCAGCGCAACGGCGCGGCCCAGCAGCGCGCCCGGGATGGCGACCAGTGCGGCGAGCGGGAACGCCAGCACGAGACAGAACGCGCCTTCGGCCGCGAATACCAGCAACACGGCACCGGCCAGGATGGTGCTGATCAGCGCGAGGCGTATCGTCTCCCCGGCGCCGCGCGGGTGACCGGCGTTGAACAGGTGCGCGCTCACCCAGCCGGCCGTGAACGGCGTGCCCAGGAACAGGCCGAAGGAGTAGCTCTTCTTGAAATAGACGCCCAGCAGGATCGTCGGAATCGTGATCGCGAGGGAAGCCCCGATCGCCAACAGCGCACTCTTCAAACGCTCGTCCAGGACGGGAGCGGGCAGGCTCGGGCGCCAGGCGGCCGTCGGCGCCGTGGGCAGCAGGCACAGCACGGCAATGAGCAGGAACTTGACGTACGGGACGAAGAACAGCAGAGCCAGCCACGGCGAGCGGCCGGCGTCGACGCTGCGTCGCAGGGACATGCCGACGCCGATCCACAGGAACGGCAAGGTCCACAGCGCGAGTCCGAGCAGCACTCCCGGCGGGACGCCCGCCAGAGCGACGCTCCGGACCGACCAGAGCGGGCTCAGGTAGTCGAGCGGCGACCACCAGCGACCGGTGAGCTGCCACACCACGGTCGCGTCGACCAGGTACTTGAGGGACATGAGACCGACGCCGCTCAGGATGTAGCGGCGCCGGTCGACGCGGCTGGAAAGACCGAACCAGAGTGAGATCAGGGGAGCTGCCACACCTCCACCCGGTTCGCCGTGAACACCGGGATCAACACCCGATTGCGTTTGCCGTCGTAGCCGATGTCTGCGGGGCTCGCCACGCCCGTGATCACCTTGGTTTCGGTGCCGGCCTGGTAGGCGGCGATGGTGGAATCGGTCCAGCTCGACACCAGCATCTTGCCACGGGCGAACTCGACGCCGTCGTAGCCGCCCGGCCCGACCGCGATCGTAGTGGGATTCTTGTCGCCCGGGCGCCACTCATAGACCTGCGGGCCACCGAACGGGACGATGATGAACCGGTTCCCGGTGCCGTCCCACGTGATCCCGTTGGGACCATGGAGCGTGTCGCCTTCGAGCGCGACCGTCGCCTTGCGGTCCGACCCGATCCGGAACACCCGATCTGGACCGGGATGCGACATGTTGCCCTGGGCATCGAACTTGATGCCGGTATCGGTGATGTAGACGGCTCCGTCCGGGCCGGCCGCGATGTCGTTCAAGAACGTCGCTTGACGACCTAGATCTACGCTGAAGAACGGCGCGCCGGTCGTGGCGTTGAACACGCGCACCGCGTCGATGTCCGTCACCCACAGAGTGTCGCCGTGCACGGCCAACCCCTTCGGGGCATTCAGGGTGACCCCGTTCTGCCCGCCTGCAATGAAGCGCAGGGTGCTCGCTCCGCCTTCCGGCGACAACCGGCTGATGAACCCGTTGTTGTCCTTGACGTTTGGATTGCCGTTGATGTTGGAGACGAAGTAGACATCCTGCGCCTGGTCCCACAACACCGATTCCGGCGTTTGCAGGCTGTCCGTTTGCGACACCTTGATGGGTTCCGCCGCTGCGGCCGGTTGGTTTCGGTCCGCCTTCTTGCAGGCTCCGCCCAGGGCGAGGCCGATCATGATGATGTTACGAGTACGCATGGGTTCCTTCTCTCTCAGAGTTTCTTGAGTAACGCCTGGAAGCGTGGCTCGGCCCGAATGGAGTGCAAATCCGAATCGTTTTCCAGCCATTCGCGATGGCCGAAGCCGTTTTCGATGGCTGTCTCGAGCGTCTTGATCGCCTCTTCGGGCATCGCGCTCAACGCGTAGACGCACGCGAGGTTATACAGGAGCCCCGGATCCTCGGCGTCCCGGAGCGACGCACGCCGGGCCCATTCGAGGGCTTCCGCCTTTTGGCCCAGATCCGCCAAGCCTGCGGCACCGAGGCACAACGCCCGGAAGTCTTCCGGATCTAGCTCCAAGTGCCGGCGCGCCCGCTCCACACCACGCTCCAGCGCGACCCGAATGTCCCCTTCCCGCCCCAGGGCCCGCAGCGGGACCGTCAGCAGGAGGAGCGCCTGATAGTCCTCAGGGCGCACGCGGGCGGCGTCCTCATAGTGTTGGACCGCCTCCTCCATTGTGCCTTCCTGCACGCAGGCCCGGGCGTAGAGATAATGCGCCTCGTACAGCTTCGGGTTCAGGCGAATCGCCGTCTCGAACTCCTGTCGCGCTTCTGCGTAGCGCTTGTTCAGGGTGACGGCAAATCCCCGGGACGCGTGGGCCTCCGCGAGATCGGGCCCCAACTCCAGCGCCTTTTGGCTGGCCGAGTCGGCCCCTTCCAGGTTCGCCTTGCTGCCGTCCCAGTACATGTAGAGGAAGGCGCAGCAGTCGGCGATACCGGCGTACGCCAGCGCATAGGCGGGATCGATCTCGATCGCGCGCTCGAACATGCGCCGGGCCCCCAGGACACCTTTGCGTCGGAACTGATGGAAGTACTGGCGACCCCGCAGGTAGAACTCATAGGCCTGGATGTTGTCGGTCGGCGCTTTCTCGATCGCGCGCTTTTCGGCATCACTCAACACGACCCGCAGGGCTTTGACAATGCTCGTGGCGATCTCGTCCTGGATCGCGAACACATCTTCTAACTGTCTGTCGTACCGCTCTGACCAGAGGCGATACCCGTTGGCCACATTCACGAGCTGCGCCGTCACCCGGAGCCGGTCACCGGCCTTGCGGACGCTGCCTTCGAGCACGGTGGCCACTTTGAGTTTGCGACCGATATCGCCGATGTCCTCGTTCTTTCCCTTGAAGGCGAACGCCGATGTCCGCGATGCGACTTCGAGCGCCTGAATCTTGCTCAGGGCGTTGATGATCTCTTCGGCGATGCCCTCGCAGAAGTAGTCCTGGTCGTGGTCAGGGCTCATGTCGGCAAAGGGCAGCACGGCGATCGATTTGGCGACGCCGGACTGTTGACCGGCGGGCGTGGCCCCAGGTGGCGTCGTCCCCGTATGTTGGGCCAGCGACTGGGCAAACTGCGCCGCGGTCGTAAACCGGTCCGCGGACTGCTTGGCGAGGGCCTTCAGCAGGGTCTGTTCCAGCCACTCAGGTACATCGGGATGGCGGTCGCGCAGGGGCGGCACCGGCTCCGCGAACAACTTCGCCATGATCGCCTGCACCGTGGGCGCGGCAAAAGGCGTCTTGCCGGCGATCATCTCGTACAGCACGGCGCCGAGCGAATAGATGTCGCTGCGCCCATCCAGCTCCGCCTCGCCCGCGGCCTGCTCCGGGCTCATGTACGCCGGAGTCCCGACCGCGGTGCCGGTCTGCGTCAGATTCTCCGCGGCCGCCGCGGTCACCGCCTTCGCGATACCGAAGTCGGTGACCAGGGGCTCTCCTTCGTGCAACATCACATTCTCGGGCTTGATATCGCGATGCACGACCTGCTGGCGATGCGCATAGTCGAGCGCGGCCGCCACCCCGCGTGCGATGTGCACCGCTTCCTCGATCGGGAGCGGTTTGTCCTGCAGCAAGCGCTGCCGCAGGCTTTCCCCATCAACGTATGGCATCACGTAGTACAACAGGTCGCCGGCGCGCCCCGAGTCGTAGAGCGGCACGATATGGGGGTGTTGCAACCGGGCGGCGATCTGGATCTCGCGCAGAAAGCGGTCGGGTCCGAGGCTCAGAGACAGCTCGGGGTGGAGCACTTTGAGCGCGACGGGACGGTCGTGGCGCCGGTCCTGGGCGAGGAACACGGTGGCCATGCCGCCGCGACCGACCTCACGGTCCACGGCATAGCGATCCGCCACGGCACCGCGTACCCGGTCGAGCAGCTCGGTCATAGCCGGCCGAGCAACGTCTGAAACCGCGGGTCGGCGCGCACGGGGTTCAAGTCGGAGTCATTCTCCAACCACTCACGGTGACCGAATCCGTTTTGCACCGCCTTTTCCAGACAGGCGATGGCATCGTCGATCATTCCCAAGCTCGCAAAGGAGCAAGCGACGTTGTACAGGACCCCGGGATCCTCGGAATCGATGGCGTACGCCCGACGGGTCCAATCGAGTCCGCGTTCTCGCTCGCCGAGCTGGGCCAATGCCCCGGCGCCCAGGTACAGTGCCCGCACGTCGTCAGGGTTGAGCTCGAGATGACGTTCGGCCACTTCGAGGCCGCGTCGCAGCGCTGCGAGTGCCTCATCCTCGCGACCCAATCCCTTCAATGGCGCCGACATCAGCACCAGCGCTTGATAGTCTTCCGGGCGCGCGCGCGAAGCATCCTCGTAGTGCCGCACCGCGTCTTCCAGCTTCCCCTCCTGAAAGCACGCCCGGGCGTAGAAGTAATGGGCCTCGTACAGTTTGGGATCGAGCAGGATTGCGGTCTCGAACTCTTGCCGCGCCTCGTCATACTGTCTGCTGAGGGACACGGCGAACCCACGAGACGCGTGCGCCTCGGCCCGCTCGGGATCGAGGGTGAGAGCCTTGCGGCTCGCACTCTCCGCTCCCTCGAGATTGGCCTTGCTCCCGTCCCAGTACATGTACAGGAACGAACAACAGTCGGCGACGCCGGCGTGGGCAAGCGCGTAGTCCGGATCCACCTCGATGGCGCGCTCGAACATCCGTCGAGCGAATTGCATACCGGTTCGTCGGAACTGATGGAAGAACTGGCGGCCGCGCAGGTAATACTCGTACGCCTTCACGTTGTCGGTCGCCGCCCGCTCGATAGCCCGCTTTTCGGCATCGGACAGCACCACGCGCAACGCGCGCACGATGTTCCCCGCGATCTCGTCCTGGATTGCGAACACGTCCTGCAGCTCGCGGTCGTAGCGGTCCGACCAGAGTTGGTATCCGTCGGCGACGTTCACGAGCTGCGCCGTGACGCGCAACTTCGCGCCCGCCTTCCGTACGCTGCCTTCGAGCACCGTGCCCACGTTGAGTTGTTCGCCCACCTTGCGGATGTCCTGGTTTTTCCCCTTGAACGCGAATGAGGACGTGCGCGACGCCACGCGCAGCGCCTGCACCTTGCTCAGGGCATTGATGATTTCCTCGGCGATCCCGTCGGTGAAGTATTCGTTTTCGGGATCCGCACTCATGTTGACGAACGGCAACACAGCGATCGATTTCGTCGCGGCGGGAGCGGCGGCTGCGCTGACGCGTGTTGCACCAGGCGGCGTCGCGACACCGGACAGCTTCAGGGCCTGTGCGAATTGCGCCGCGGTGTCGAACCGATCGACCGCGTCCTTGGCCAGCGCCTTGCCGACGGCCGATTCCATCCACTCTGGCACGCCCTCGCGGCTTGCCCGCAGCGGCGGCGGCGGGGTGGTGAAGCTCTGCGCGATGATGGCCTGGGCCGTCGGTCCGACGAATGGTGTGCGGCCCGTGAGCATTTCGTACACCATGCAGCCGAGGCTGTAGATGTCGCTGCGGCCGTCGAGATCCACGACACCGCTCGCCTGTTCCGGACTCATATACGCTGGCGTGCCGACCGTCGCCCCGGTCTGGGTCAGGTTGTCCGAGGCCGCGGCGGTGACCGCTTTGGCAATGCCGAAATCGGTCACCATCGCCTCGCCCTCGTGGAGCATCACGTTCTCGGGCTTGATGTCCCTGTGGACCACCTGGTGCCGGTGCGCGTAGTCGAGCGCGGTGGCGACGGCGCGGCCCAAGTGGATCGCTTCGTCCAGCGGCAGCCGTTTTTCCCGCTCCAGTCGCTGGCGCAATGACTCGCCCTCGATATACGGCATGACATAGTAGAGCAGGTCGCCGGCCTGGCCGGAGTCGTACAACGGAACGATGTGTGGATGCTGGAGCTGGGCGGCGATCTGAATTTCGCGCAGGAACCGCTCGGGACCGAGGTTCACCGCGAGGTAGGGATGCAGCACCTTGATGGCCACCCTGCGCTGGTGCTTCAGGTCCTGGGCGAGATACACGGTCGCCATCCCGCCTCGGCCGACCTCGCGATCGAGGCCGTACCGGTCGGCGAGTGAGGTGCGTAAACGGTCCAGGAGGTCGGCCATGCGGGCTAGGTTTTTTCCTCCTCCTGCTCCTTCTTGCGCGCTTCTACCACCTTGTGCGTGACCTCGGGCGGAGCCTGCTCGTACGCGTGGAATTTCTGACGGTAGGTGCCGCGCCCGTGCGTGATGGAATGCAACGATGTGGCGTAGCGATCGAGGTCGGCTTCCGGCACGAGCGCCTTCACCTTGACGAGCCGGCCATCGGGCTCGGTGCCCAGAATCTGGCCGCGCCGCGACGAGAGATCCCCCATGACGGGGCCCTGATAGTCGTCCGGCGTCCAGACTTCCACTTCCATGATCGGCTCCAGGAGCACCGGCTTGCAGTTGGGCGTGACGTTCCGGAAGGCGAGGATGCCCGCCATCTTGAACGACATCTCGTTCGAATCGACGTCGTGGTAGGAGCCGTCGAACAGCTCCACCTTGAAATCGACCACCGGATAGCCCGCCACCGGTCCCCGGTGCATCGCCTCGACGATCCCCTTCTCCACCGCGGGGATGTACTGCCGCGGGATCACCCCGCCCACGATCTGATCGTCGAAGACGAAACCGGAGCCCCGCGGCAGGGGCGCAACGCGAATCCAGCAATCGCCGTACTGGCCACGCCCGCCGGTCTGCTTCTTGTGCTTCCCCTGGCCTTCGGCTTTGCCGCGCAACGTCTCGCGATAGGCGATCTTCGGTTTCCCGATCTGGGCGTGCACGCCGAATTTCCTGGCCAGTCGTCCAACCACGATCTCCAGGTGGCGCTCGCCCAGACCGCGGATCAGCGTCTGGCCCAGCTCGCCGGAATACTCGTGGTGGAAGGTGGGATCCTCCTCGTGCAGCTTGTGCAGCCCGGTCGACAGCTTGTCCTCTTCCCCGCGCTGCTTCACCTCCACCGATACGGTAATGACCGGCTCCGGAAATGGGATCTTGGGAACGACGATCGGATGCGCCTGTGAGGAAAGCGTGTCGTTGGTGTGCGTGTCGCGCAGCTTGGCGACCACGCCGATGTCTCCTGCGTGCAGCTCCGCGACTTCGGTACGCTCCTTCCCCACCGCCACGCACAGGTGATTGAGTTTCTCGCTCGCACCGCGCGGCGCGTTGTAGACGTCCTGCCCGTTCTTGACCGACCCGGAATAGACCCGGAAGAACGAGACGTCGCCGACGTGCGGCTCGGAAATGGTCTTGAACACCTGCGCCACGAATGGTCCGTTGTCGTCCACCTTCACGGTGAGGCGCTCGGCGCTGCCCCATTTCTGCGCCTCGACCGGCGGCCGTTCACCAGGTGCAGGGCACAACTCCACCATTTTCGAAAGCAGCGCTCGGGTGCCGTAGGTGAGGTCGGCCGCGCCGCAAAACAACGGGAACAGCTCACCCTTGGCCATGCCCGCCTTCATAGCGCGGATCGCTTCGTCGCGACCGATCTCCTCACCGCCCAGGTAGCGCTCCAGGAGCGCGTCGTCCGTGGCCGCGATGCTTTCGATCAGTTCCTGGGAATACTTCGCGAATCGATCCTGGTACTCCGCTGGCACGTCCACTTCATCGTACTCGCCGGTCTTGGTGCCCTTCTTGTAGAGATGGGCTTTCTTGGAGAACAGGTTGATGATGCCGTGGAACGCCGGCCCTTCACCAACCGGGATCTCCACCGGAATCACTTTGGCGGTGAGCCGGTCCTTGATCGAGTTGAACACCTTCTCGAAGTTCGCGTGCTCCTTGTCCATCAGGGACACGAAAAAGAGGCGCGGGATGCCGCGCCGCTCGGCGTAGTCCCACACTTTCTCCGTGCCAACCTCTACTCCCGCCGTCGCCGACACTACCACGACCGCTGCATCGGCCGCCCAGACGCCCGCCAGCGCGTCACCCGTGAAGTCCAGATAACCCGGCGTGTCGATGAGGTTCAGCTTGGTGTCCATCCACTCGGCCACGGCCATCGCCAGGTTGATGGAGTATTTGCGTTCGATTTCGTCTGCGGTGTAGTCGGTGAGGGCGGTTCCGTCTTTCACGGACCCATGGCGCTTGCTGGTGCCGGCCACGAACGCAAGGGCGTCGACGAGGGAGGTCTTGCCACTCGCGCCGTGGCCGACGACCGCCACGTTGCGAATCTCGCCTGTCTTGTAGACGCGCATATGCGCGAATACTCCTGCAAGGGGGATCGTGAATATGCGGCGGCGGGAAAAGCTCGGCTAGCCGGATGCACCGGGCCAACTCCCGGCGCATCCGGCTCGACACCCCTACTTGGCGCGCGTTTCCGTGCCCGTCCCCGCGACCGTCCAGGGACCACCTGCGACCGACATCGAATACTCCCATGAATAGGAATCCGGCGACAGTTGCTTGGCGACATAGTGTTGTTTGACCGCCTGTCCACCCATCATCGTCTCCCCTTCCCACGACCAGGTATCGCCCGACACCTGACCGTACGCCATGTCGCCGGCACCCATTCCAGTATTGTCGACGCCATAGTAGGTGTACCGCTTCCGATCGGTGTCATAGCCCAGGATGCCGATGCTCTTCATGGCCCCCATCGGAGAGGTCCCCTCTGAGCGGCACACGAGGTGGAACCCGCCCTGGAACCACTCACAAACATTGGTGCCCGTAACTTTGCCACCGGGGCCCATCGGACCCGGTTTCAGCTCACCTTCCGAATTCCAGCGGCCGGCAAAGAACCCGAGCTTCTGCTGTTCCGGGCCCGGCTGCGGCGGTGCCGGCGGATTCTGGGCGGCGAGGGTGGAGGCACACGCGAGGGCGAGGACGGTGAGCAGCGACTGATGACGGCCGGACATGGGTTCCTCGAGAGTTGGTGGTGGGGAGAATTCTACCCCGCTCTCGACGCAAGGCTACCGGGGCGATCCCCTGCTGCGGGATGCGGCACACCCAGCGACGCGGCCCACCCGATGAGCATCACCCCCGCGGCGGCGAGGAACGCCACCGTGGGCGTGATCGAGTCGTAGGTGGCGCCGATCACGGCCGGACCGGAAAACCGACCCAGCGCCGCCAGCGATTGGGCGACGCCCAGGATCGTGCCCTGCTCGTTCGCCGCAGCCAGGGTCGACACCAATCCCGCGGCGGCGGGCGACATGATGCTATTCGAGAACGCCAGCACGACGGTCCAGGCCAGGAGAACGCCAGACCTCGAAAGGAATGGCACCACCCCGATCGAGAGCGCCATCCCGACCATGCCGGTGATGAGCAGCCGGCGGTCGCCGAACCGGCGCGTGAGCACGCGGAACAGCCCGCCCTGCACGACGGCCGCCACTAGGCCGACGACGATAAAGAAGAGCCCGAGCTCCCGCTCCTTCCAGCCCAGGGTCGCAGCTGCCCAGAGCGGCAGGGCTACCGTGTAGCCGGAAAAGGCGAACGGCGCGATCGCCCACACCAGCATCAGGGGCCGCAACTCCGGGCGCGCCAGGGCGACTGCCATGTGCCCGAACGGCCACACGTCCCGAACCACTCGGTGCTCTTCGCGCAACGACTCGGGGAGAATGAAATAGGCGCAGGCCAGATTGATGAGCGACAGCGCCGCGGCCACGAGCCCGGGCGCGGCGTGGCCGAAGTGCGCGGCCGCCGCCCCGATCCCCGGGCCAACGATGAACCCCAGTCCGAACGCCATCCCGATCATGCCCATCCCCTTGGAGCGATGCTCGGCGGTCGTGATGTCGGCGACGTAGGCCTGCGCGGCCGAGATGTTCCCGCCCGCGAACCCCGAGACGAGCCGCCCCAACAGCAGCAGCCAGTAGGACGGGGCAAAGGCGAACAGGACGTATCCCACCGCGTTGAGCGCCATGGTCGAAAGCAGAATCGGTCGCCGACCAATCCGGTCTGAGAGTCGCCCGAGCAGGGCGGTCGCGAGGAACTGCATGAGAGAAAAGGCACCGATCAGTGCGCCGTACCCCATCCCGTGCGCACCGAATCGTTGCGCATAGTAGGGAAGGATCGGCATGACGATGCCGAAGCCCACGAGGTCGATGAAAACCGTGAGCCAGATGATTGCGAGCCGGGGACGGGCGGACGGCATTCGAGCTGACAATCTACTTCACCTGCCTGTGAGTGCCGAGTCGAGCAGCCCGGGTTACGTTTGCAGCAGCCCACCTTCATGGAGCCGGCATGGCCACGTGGCATCGGCTGGGAACCAGGAACGAGCTGCAGGCACGCGTCCCCTTCTCAGTGAAACTGGACCGTCACGAAATCGCGGTCTTCTTCTACGAAAACGCGTTTCGTGCCATCTCGAACACCTGCAACCACAAGGCCGGGCCGCTATCCGAAGGACGGCTGCATGGGGAGTTCGTCATGTGCCCCTGGCACGCCTGGGAGTACAGCGTCATCACGGGCAAAGGCCCGGAGGGCTACGGAGAGGATGCCGCGGGCGTGTACGCCGTCGAGGAGCGCAGTGACGGCGTCTACGTGCAGACGCCTCCCGTCACGCCGCGCAAGGTGATGAAGCATGAGACCCATCCGCTGCTCAAGGGCGAACAGCGGCCCGCCGGCGCGCCCCCGCGCGTGCTCGGCATCTCCACCACCGCGATGGACGACACCAATCCGCGCTTCTCGACATCGGACGCCTTGCTCGAGCACGCGATGCGCCATGCCAAGGACGTGCTGCACGCCGATACCCAGACGATCAAGCTGCGGGACCTGAAGTTCCGCCATTGCGAGGGGAACTACTCGAAGGCCTCACACGCCTGCATCTGGCCCTGCGCCATCACCGAGCGTGATCCGGAGGACGAGTTGACCCCCGTATACGCGGGCCTGGTGACCTGGGGGGATGTGGTGCTGATCTCGACGCCGATCCGCTGGGGTAACGCATCCTCGCTGTACTACAAGATGGCCGAGCGCCTGAACTGCATTCAGAACCAGATCACCATCCACAACAAGGTGCTGATCAAGAACAAGGTGGCGGCGTTCATCATCACCGGCGGCCAGGACAACATCCAGGGAGTGGCCGGCTCCATGTTCACCTTCTGGTCCGAGCTGGGCTTCGTCTTCCCGCCGTATCCGTTCATCGCCCACTCACGCGGCTGGGACGCGGAGGACATGGAAAACAACGTGCGCCAGGTGAAGGCGAGTGAAGGGCTCGCGGAAGCGAGCCGCGAGCTCGTGACCCGGGCTGTTGAGTTCTGGAAGATCCAGGACGAGCACAAGGCCGAGATGGACAAGCCAATGGAGCGTGCGGGACGGAAAGCCAATCCGGTCACTGCTCCAGAGGAGGCCACGGTATGAGCAAGCGCATGGACGTGGCCAAGGCCTACGAGAAAGCCCTGTTCGCCGGGAAGATGGACGAAGTCGCCGGCTACTTCACCGACGACATTGTGTACTGGTGCGCCGGGACCCCCCCGATCGGTGGTGAGTGGAAGGGCCGGGACGCTGTGATCCGCTCGATGAACAACCGCGAGCAGGGGCTCGGCGCCGCCGATTGGGGCTACGAAGACGTGTGGCGCAATTGGTACGAAGCGGACGAGCGGGTGATTGTGGAGATCCGGGAGCGCAGCTGGCTCAAGAGCGAACCGAAGGACGTGATGGATCAGCGCACATGCGCGGTACTCAAGTTTAGAGGGGATCAGATTTGTGAGATGAGAGATTACACGGACAGCCATGTCTACGAAGAGTTTCTAACGCGACACAAGAAAGATCTTCCCAAATTCAACAAGTAATCAGACGGTGAGACAGGGGCTCCGGGGCCAAGGCGCTTCGCGGTTGGGTAGTTCTCTGCTGCTCAGGACTGAAAACCGCTAAGCGCCTTAGCCAATTAGCCGCTGTCTGTCCGACTGAGAACTAGAATTTGTCGAGCTCTCTATCATTCTTTCTTGCTATCAGATACAACGGCACCGCAAGAATCAGTGACACTCCAGAGGCCATCCACGCTTCCCCGATCGACCTGACCTTTGCCAAGTAGCCCCACCCCGACTGTCCAGCGACCCCTCCCGCATCGGCGAACAGCGCATCGAGCGAAATGATGGTGGCCCGCTGCTCGGACGGGATGTGCGCGTTCAAGTACCCTTGCTTCACAGGGCCCATCGCCCCCAGGGCGACCCCGTAGACCAAGTACAGCGCCACGACGACAAAGAACCGGATCGGCAGGCCGTGTGGCTCCGTTCCGCCCTCGGCCCCGAGGCCCAGTGCGCCGCAGAGCACCACGGTCACGCTTTGCACGCAGGCGCTGCCGGCCAGCAGGCCGGTGCGCGTCTTCAGCACGCGGCTGAGCGGCTTCACGAGCGCGTTGCCGAGAATCATCGAGAGCGACAGTAGGGCGGCAATCAGTCCCGAGACCCAGACGAGGTCGTGCCCCAGGAGATCCAGGAAGTACCGTTGCCAACTGTAGAATCCGAAGATCATGAAGCTCATGTTCACGAGCGAAGCGAACATCACCGGGCGCACGACGCGGTGGTGCAAACCGTAATTCATGCCCTCGATGAACACGCGCCGCATCTCCGCCGGCACGCGGCGTAGCTCGAGCGCCCGGGGCGTGAACCCGACCTCGCGCATCCAGAACCAGGTCAACACGAACAGCGGGACGAAGGTCGCCGCGCGCACCAGATACGGCACGCCCAGCTGAATCTGGCCCAGCAGCCCGCCGCCCAACGTTCCCACCAGCATCGCCGCCCCGAACACCATCTGTCCCCTGGCGAATACCGTCTCCAACGGCTCGGTGTACCCTGACGCCTTGAGCGCGTCGACGACCCACGCATCGAGCGCACCGGTATAGAAGGTGTAGCCGAGTCCCAAGAACACGGAGACAATAGCGAACGGCCAGAACCCCCACCCCTGCCACGCGATCGCCACGTAGAGCAGCGTCGTCACGAACAAGGTGGCGATGCACAGCAGCAACGACACCCGGCGGCCCAGCGTATCCGCCACGACTCCGGTCGGGATTTCGAACACCACCATGCCGAGCGTGAAGGCGGCGTTCGTGAGCATCACCTGGAAGATGTCGAGCCCGGCGTGGAGCTTGAACAGCGTGTCCACGCCCCAGATCAATGACGCGGCCAGATTGAACAGCGCCGTGATGAGGAGATAGGTCCGAATGATGCGGCCGCTCATGCTTCGAGCACCGGCGCGGCGAGCGGCACGCGCGGCTGGTCGCGCCAGGCATGCCAGCCGGTCGCCGCGAGAATGACGAATCCACCCAGGATGACTCGGACCCCCGGCGTCTCGCCGTGGACGAGCCATGCCCAGGTCGCCGACAGCACCGGCTCGACAAGCCCCATCAGCGCCACCGCGATGGCCCGCACCTGGACCAGGGCGCGCGACAGGAAGACATACGCGAGCGCGAGCTGAAACACGCCGAGATAGACCACCACGAGCCAATCGCGGGGCGTGCCGGCCGCCAGGGGCAGCGCGATCGGAACCGCAACCAGACACACGATCAGGTTTCCGGAGATCGCCGCGGCCGCCACAGCGGCGTGCCCGGTCGGACTCCGCTTCACCACCCAGCGGTACCCGAGCAAGGTCAAGGCCCAGCTCACGGCACAGCCGGCGGCGAGCAGGTTGCCCAGGGATGGGTTCGGTGCCGTGGCGAATTGCCGCCCCGGTGACGACAGCAGCAACACCATGCCAATCGCGAGCAGCGCCATGAATTCCAGGTCACGCCGCGTGACCGGCTCGCGGAGCAGCAAAGGCGCGAGGGCCAGAATGAACAGCGGGTGGGTCGCCTGAATGAGGATCGCGCTGGCGGCCGTGGTGAGCTTGTTGGCCAGGATAAAAAATAGCCCGGCGGCTGCATACGAAACTCCGACCACCGGGGAACGCCAGCTCCAGGCACTTCGGGCCTCGGGGATGAGCAAGACGAGCGCAACCGCGGCAATGAGCGCGCGCGCCGCGGCGAGCTGCCACGCCCCGAACCCGCACAGCTTGATCGCCGCCCCGCCGGTGGAGAACAACGCCGCCGAGGTGATGACCCGAGCGCGCGGGCTCATGGCAACACGCGCGTCAACCAGTCGCGGGCGATCGCCCGGATGTCCTCGCGCTGCACGTCGGCCCGCGCGTTGAGACGCCGCATCTCGGCGTCATCGATGTGGCCGGCCAACTCGGCCAGGGCGCGGCGGACCTCCGGATGACGATCCAACACCGCGGCCCGCGCCACCGGCGCGGCTTCGTAGGGCGGGAAGTAGTGCCGATCGTCCTCGAGCACCACGAGGTGCAACGCGTCGATCTGTCCGTCCGTGGAGTTTCCAGCGATCACATCGACCTTGCCGTCGGCCAGCGCCCGGTAAGTGAGGCCCAGGTCCATCGCCAGCGGCGGTGCTGCGAAGCGGAGACCGTAGACGCGTGCTAACCCAGCAAATCCGTCGGCCCGCTCCAGGAACTCGTAGCCGAACCCGGCCTTCCAACGCGGCGCGACCGCCGCCAGATCGGAGATCTTCTTGAGGCCGTAGCGGTCGGCGTCCGCTTGTCGCACGGTGATCGCGAACGTGTTGTTGAAGCCGAACGGCGCGAGCCACACCAGCTGCCACTGGCTTGCATACTCGTCGCCGACGAGCCGCCGCACGCTGTCGGCGCTCGGCCCCGGCTGATGCTTCAGGACGGCGGTATACGCGGTGCCCGTGTATTCCGCATACACATCGATTTGCCCGGCCGTGATGGCCTGATGACAGACGAACGTCCCTCCCAGATGCAGCTTGCGCTCCACCGGCACCGACGTGCGCCGCCCGATCTGCTGCGCGATGATCTCGGCCAGGAGGTCGGACTCGGTGAAGTTCTTGGCACCCACGACGATCCGGTCGCCACGCCCACAACCCCACAGGGAGAGCAGGACGTTCGCCGCAACGAGCGATCTCAGCGCCACACGAATCTCCGCTCCAGGAGACCAAGCAGGCCGTCCGCACCCAGCGCCAGCAGCGCCGCCGGCAGGGCGCCGGCGAGAATCAGCGTGTCGTTCACCACGGCCACGCCGCGAAAGATGTACACGCCCAGGCCGCCTGCGCCGACCGCGGCGGCGATCGTCGCCACGCCCACGCCGATCACCGTGGCAACCCGGATCCCGGAGAGAATGACGCCAGCGGCGAGCGGCAGCTCGACCATGACCAGGAGCTCACGGTCGGTCATTCCCATGCCGCGTCCCGCCTCACGCACCGCCGGGTCCACACCGACGATCCCCGTGTACGTGTTGCGCACGATCGGCAGCAGCGCGTACACCACGAGCGCGACGATGGCCGTCCGCGCGCCCACCCCACCAATGAAGGGCAGCGGGATCAGAAACCCGAACAGCGCCAGGCTGGGAATCGTCTGGCACACGTTGGCGAATCCCAGAATCGGTCGGCGCCAGCGCGGCCGGCGCGCGAGCAGAATGCCGAGCGGAACGCCGATCGCGACCGCCACGAACGTCGACACCAGAACCAGGAACAGATGCTGGCCCAGCAGGTCCAGCACTTCGCGTGAATTGGCCGTATAGAACCGGATCAGATCCACTAGGCGGCCGCCTCGAGGAAGGCCCGGCACTCGGGGTGCGACGACTCGCGAAACTCGGCTTGCGTGCCGAGGAACACCAGCCGCCCTTCGTGCATCAGGCCGATCCGGGACCCGAGCAGCAACCCTTCACGCACGTCGTGGGTCACGAACACCATCGCCTTGCCGAGGCGCTCCTCGAGTCGCTTGAACTCCCGTTGCAACTCAGAACGGGTGATCGGGTCGAGCGCTCCGAAGGGCTCGTCGAGCAGCAGCAGGGGGGGATCGGCAGCCAGGGCACGTGCCACGCCGACGCGCTGTCGCTGACCACCGGACAGCTCGTGCGGACGCCGCGTAATGAACTGCGCCGGGTCCAGACCCACGAGCGACAGGAGATCCCGGACCCGCCCGGCGATCCGCTCGGTTTCCCAACCTTCGAGTCGGGGAACGAGCCCGATGTTTTGCTCCACCGTGAAGTGGGGAAACAAACCCACGTCCTGGATGACGTACCCGATGCCGCGCCGTAACTGGTGCGCCTCGATCCCCCTGGTCGCCTGGCCCGCCACGAGGATTTCACCACCGGACGGCTCGAGCAGGCGGTTGATCAGCTTCAACGTGGTGGTTTTTCCCGACCCGCTGCGTCCTAGGAGTACAAGGGTCTCTCCGGCGCCGACAGAGAAGGACACATCGTCGACCAGGACCCTTCCCCCTTCCCCTTTCCCGCTTCTGGGTAGGGTATACCGCGCCCCCCTAACGTCCAGCACGGTAGTCACTTGCGACGCGCCATGACCATAAGGAATCGGTCATCGTCGCTCGAGCCACGCCACTGCACCGTCAGCCCGGCCGTCTCAAGAATCCGAACAAAGGTGTCGGCAGCGTACTTGTAGGAATGATTCATCTCCAACCGTTCCCCGCTTTGGATCGCGAGTGTCTCGCCACCGACTCGCGCCGCCACATCGCGGCCGGCGTGAAAGTGCTTGCGCAAGGGGTGCAGGCCGGGGAGCCGGGTGTCGGTCGCGTCCTCGAACACGATCTCGCCGTCTGCGTCTTCGATCCCCACGGAGTGCAACGGCGCCCACGCAAATTGCCGGTTGAGCGGATTATCGTAGCCGGCCACCGTTTGCGGTCCGGCGTAGATCTCGCCGTCCACCACCAGTCGATCCTCGGGACGCAACAGACCGGCCAGCACCTGGGCCTCGGCAATCGGGTCGAAGGCGCCCAGCGTATTGCCGAGCAACAGCACGAGTCGCGGCGGGGTTTCCGCCACCGGGGCCAATGCCGCCAGGTGCACGGCGTCCGTGAAGTCCGCTTTTATTCCCTGCGCCCAGATTCCGGCGCCGAGCGCGCCGCCGCATGCCATCTCCAACAGCGCCTGACTCGAATCGACCGGCACGTAGCGAATACGCTTTCCCTGCGAGACCAGGCTCTCGAGCAGCAGCAGGTCCTTGTCGCCCTGCCCCGAGCCGAGGCTCATCACCTCGAGGGATTCGCTCTGCAGCTCGCGTCCCAAGTCCTTGGCGGATTGGGCGATGAGGGAACGGGAACGCACGAAATTGCGATAGGCGCCGTCTGAGCACAGGGCCAACCAGGCCCGCACCGAGAGCGGGAACCAATAGAAGAACTTCTCCGCCAGGCGGCGGGACCGGAGCGAGGAAACAAAATCCTCGGCGATCGCATTCTCGGTGAGAAGGGTATGAACGGGAATCATGGAGTGACGCATGTGGTCGGTTTCACAAACAAGACTTACGGGTTGACGGTTGTTCCAGCAACCCGTATGGTGGTCACACAGGGTTTTTGACAGACCCCAAACCTTCAGGAGGAGTCCGATGCAGATCGTCGAAACCCATGAGCTCGTGCCCAGCTGCCATCGTCCCGAGATCGTCGAGACGACAGAACTGGTTCCCACCTGTCATAGCTAGGGAACGACTGATGCACGCGGGGGCCCGGACGTCCTTCGGGCCCCCTTTTTTTGGCGCCACGATTCCCGCGCTGGGATTCGGCGCGTGGGCCGTTGGTGGCAGCGGCTGGGGCACGACCGACGCCGAGGCGGAGCGGGTGGCCGCCATCGAGTTGGCCCGCGAACGGGGCGTGACGTTCTTCGACACGGCACCGACCTATGGGGACGGCGCCTCCGAGCGTTTGCTGGGCCTGGCGCTCAAGCCGCATCGCGACCGGGTCGCCATTGCCACCAAGGTCGGACCGCGCGACGATCCCCGGCGATCCCTCGAAGATTCCCTGCGCCGCCTCGACTCCGACTATGTCGATCTGATCCAGCTGCACGAGACGCTGGATCGGTGGGAGTGGCAGCTCGACACCCTGCATACGCTCCAGGTGGAAGGAAAAGCTCGCGCCGTAGGCATCTGCAATGCGACGGGGCTGCAGCTGCGCCGCGCGTTGGAGATCGCCCCGGTGGTCTCGTTTCAGGCGGCCTACAATGTGTTCGATCGCGACATCGAGGCGCGCGAGCTGCCCCTGTGCCGCGAGCGTGGCCTGGCGATGCTCGCTTACCGCCCGCTCGCGGCGGGGCTCTTGACCGGGAAGTACGCCGCGCCACCCAACTTCCCAACCGGCGATCATCGGGCCAAGATCTACTGGTTCAAAGGCGCCGAATTC
>DATFGN010000060.1:0-2114 GCA_035249405.1 Gemmatimonadales bacterium | reverse complement strand
TGTCCGGTGAGCTGGTGGACGCACGCGCCGACATCTACAGCCTGGCCACCATCACCTACTACATGCTCACGACGCACCACCCGTTCAGCGGTCGCAACCCGCGGGAGCTGTTCCAGCAGCTGCTCAAGGAGTCGCCGGTGCGGCTGAGCGAAGCCCTGCCCGAGCGCCGGTTTCCGCCGGGTCTCGAGGCAGCGGTCATGCGTGGGCTCAGCCGCGATCCGGCCCAACGCCAGGCTACCGTTACCGCGTTTGCGGAAGAAGTCGTCGCGGGAGCCGTCGGTGGCGGTGAGGCACCGGCAGCTGGCTCCAGCCTGTTCGGTGCGTTTCGAAAGCTGATGGGGGGGAAGAAGGAATAGTAGTAGTAATGGATACTACTAACGACCAGACGCTCACAGATCGACAACGCCTCGTAGCCCTGCTGCGCCAACGATCCGTGATTCACGGCGCCTTCGTCCTCGCCTCAGGTCGCCCGTCTTCCTATTACGTCGACGCCCGCCGCACGACCATGGCTGGTGAAGGCCTCGCCTTGATCGGCGGCCTGGGTCTCGCCACCCTGCGCGCGCTGCGGTGGACGCCCCGCGCCGTAGGCGGGCTGACAATGGGGGCCGACCCCATCGCCTACGCTATCGCCCACGCCGCTCGACTCGAGGGCGGTGCCTTGGACGCATTCTCCGTCCGCAAGCAAGCCAAGGCACATGGGGCCGGCAAACGCGTCGAGGGATGTCTCGAAGCTGGCGATACCGCTGTGGTCTGCGAAGACGTCATTACCTCAGGGCGTTCTGCTTTGGACGCGATCGAAGCGGTTCGGGCAGCCGGGGCGACGGTGCTTGGCGTGTTGGCGGTGGTCGACCGGGAAGAGGGCGGCCGGGCCGCGATCGAAGCAGCCGGCGTGCCGGTGGCCGCTCTCGTCAAGGTGTCCGAGCTCGGCGTCTCATGACGCTCGACGGGTGATGGAACATCACCACTCATCACGGTAGGATTCCGGCGTGACCGGCCCCTTCGAACCAATTCCGCAGACGCCGGGCCGACCGTCCGGCAGCCGCGCGTCCATCGCGGCGCGCCTGCGCGGCTGGTCGGGGGACACGGCCGGGCTGGAGCAACGCCTCAAGGACCAGGAGACGTTCGCCCGCAGCCACCGGCGGCGCTGGGTGCTGATTGCGGTCGGCGCGGTGCTGGGGATGATCGGGGCATTTGGCGGGGCGGTTCCGACGCAGCCGGGCACGATCGTACTGACAGCCGGCGGGTTCGCTGCGCTGAATGTCCTCGTCGGCCTGATCCACGAGCGAGGGTGGTACCGCTGGTGGCTGATCTACGCCCTCGCCCTGATCGACGTGCTGTACGTGGCGGTGCTGGTTGTGTGGTTCGGCCACGGCGGACTGATTGTCGCGTTTTTCATCGCCGTCCTGCCCTACGCATTCGACCAGGCTCGAGGGGTGGGTGATTTCCTCGTGTTGATGGCGTCGCTCGCCTATCTGGGGGCGAGCTCTCTCCACGGAAACCTCTACCCCGGCAACCCGGGTCTCGACGCGGGAGCGTTCGTCGAGACCGTGGCGTTCATTCTCACCGCCGTGGCCCTGAAACGGATTCCCGCCACCCTCATCGAGCGGATCCGCCACGCCCGTGGCGTGATGGGGGAGGCCGAGCAGGGCTTTCTCGCCGTCCGGGCCGCCGCCACGGAGTCCGATGAGCTGGGCTTCCTGGAGCAGAGCTTCAACCGCATGCTGGACGAAATCGGCGCGACCATTTCTTCGGTGCAACGGGAAGCCGACGAGGTGGCGGCTTTCGCCGAGCAGCTCGCAGCTTCCGCTGAGCAGCTGCACTCGACGTCGGAGATGGTGACCCATACGGCCCAGGAGCTGGCGACAGGCCTGGGGCAGCAGCGGGAGCTGGCGGAGTCCGCCCGCGGTGAGAGTGCCAAGGCCTCGGATCAAGCCGGGGCGCTGCGCACCCGCGCCGAGCTCATGCAGGTCGACGCTCGACGGCTGGTCAACGCCGCGGAGCGTGGCCGCGAGCGGGTGGCACGAGCCAACCAGACGTTGCGCACAGTCGGCGAAGAAGTGCGGGCGACGGCCGCGACCGTGGCCGGCCTGTCCGGGATGTCCGATCGGATCGGG
>DATFGN010000059.1:0-5716 GCA_035249405.1 Gemmatimonadales bacterium | reverse complement strand
TCAACCCCACCGCCCCCAGCGCCTGCGAGGCTTGCTCCGACTCCGCCAGCGCCGCGATCAGGAGCTGCGCGCTTCGTGCCGACGCCGAGGCGGGATTGTTCAGCTCGTGCGCCAGCCCGGCGGCCAGCTTTCCGAGCGAGGCCAGCTTCTCCATCTGCAGGTCGCTCGACTTGAACACGCGCACGCGGTCGAGCATGATGTGCACGAGGCTTGCCGTCACGTGCGGGCACTCCACCGGCAA
The DNA here is from genome assembly GCA_035249405.1 of Gemmatimonadales bacterium. Lineage (GTDB taxonomy): Bacteria > Gemmatimonadota > Gemmatimonadetes > Gemmatimonadales > GWC2-71-9 > DASTHG01. The sequence goes on along the minus strand of DATFGN010000059.1, from coordinate 5,475 downwards.
GACCGCGATCAGCTCGCGCGGCACGACCAACGCTTCAACCGGCTCGTCGATCACCGTGTTTCCCGGTGCCACCGCCATGCGCGAGTACGGGAGCTGACCGGTGACGTCCCCATCGCGCCAGTCCATCACCTTCCGCCAGCCCCCACCCTGGTTGGTAAAGTGGGACAGGCGCCCCCTCAGAATGATGTACATCCCCCCGACTGGTTCGCCCTTGCGCGCGACATACTCGCCCGCGGCGAAGCGCTCGATCGTGCCGTGGGCCACCAGCCATTGCAGCTCCGCTTCCGGCACCTGCGCCAGTGTGCGATGCGCGCGCAACCGCTCGAGGAGTTCCATCACACCGTCTGGAGGTACTGGTGGATCATGCTCACCGTCGCCGAGCCTTCGCCGACCGCCGAGGCAACGCGTTTCCCAGACCCGGCGCGGGCATCGCCGGCGCAGAAGATCCCCGGCACGCTCGTCTCGAATGGGAATGGATCGCGGTTCGCCGTCCAGCCGCTCGGGCGTTGGCCGTCGGCCATCACATCGCGCCCCGTCAAGATGAACCCCTGGTCATCCCGTTTGACCAGATCGGCGCACAGCGCCGTGCGTGGGGACGTCCCGATGAAGATGAACATGGCGGATGCTGCCAATTCGCGACGCTCCCCGGTCACGGTGTTGGTGACGACGACCGTCTCGAGCCGTCCATTGCCCCGAGCGCCGGCCACGGCGGCATTCACCTGGACCGTGACGTTCGGCGCTTCGGCGATCCGGTCGACGAGATACTGCGACATGCCGTCGGACAAGCGCGGACCGCGCACCAGCATGGTCACCTTGCGCGCGTGGCGTGAGAAGAACATCGCCCCCTGACCGGCCGAGTTGGCGCCCCCGACGATGACCACGTCCTGGCCACGGTAGGTCGCCGCTTCGGCCAGTGCCGCTCCATAGAACACACCGGCACCCGCGAAGTCGTCGAGGCCCTCCGCCTCGAGCCGGCGCACCTCCATCCCGGGGGCGATCAGGATCGCATAGCTCGACAGCTCGGACCCGTCGGTGAGCGTCACCCGGCGATACGGGTCCTCCCGTTTGAGGGCGATAGCCTCCTGGGCGGTAATCAGCTCGGCCCCGAAGCGCTTGGCCTGCGTCGCTGCACGGCGTGCCAGGTCGGCGCCGCTCACGCCGCCCGGAAAGCCGAGATAGTTCTCGATGCGCGAGCTGGTCCCCGCTTGGCCCCCGGGTGCGCTGCGCTCCACGAGAATGGTGCGTAATCCTTCGGACGCTCCGTATACGGCCGCGGCAAGCCCGGCGGGGCCGCCCCCGACGACGATCAGGTCGTAAAACGGCTTCTGTGCCCTGGTCTGCATGCCGAGCTTCTCGGCCAGCTCCCGCGCCGTCGGTTGCACCAGCGTCGCGCCATCGGGGAAGAACACGATCGGGAGGTGGGTCGCGAACCCGCTCGACCCGCTCAAGAGCTCGCGGACGGTGGCATCGTTTTCCATGTCCAGCCACTGGTAGGGGACTTGGTTCGACGCGAGGAAGTCCTTCACCGCGTAGCTCGCCGGGGAGAGCGCGCTGCCGGCAACGCGAATTCCGTCGAACGCCGGCCGGGCGCGCGCAAACCAGTCGGAGAGCAGGTCGTCGAGCACCGGGTAGAGCCGCTCGGAGGGCGGCTCCCAGGGTTTGAGGAGATAGTGATCGAGTCCGATCCGGTTGATCGCCGTGATGGCCGTTTCGGTGTCCGCGTACGCCGTGAGCAGGACCCGCCGCGCGTCGGGATACAGCTTGATCGCCTCCACCAGGAATTGCGTGCCGGTCATGTGCGGCATGCGCTCGTCGACGAGGAACAGCGCAATCTGGGCGCCGCGCTCCTGCAGCTGCCGCACCGCCTCGAGGGCCTGCGCGCCGGACGACGACTTCACCACGCGATAGTCAGTGCGAAAGTGACTCCGGAGGTCGCGTTCGACCGCGTTCAGCACCTCGGGGTCGTCGTCGACGGTGAGGATGACGGGTTTGGTCATTGCCTGGATGATAGCCGATCCGGCCGCCTGGGGATCCAGCGCCCGACCGTTCGCGTATACTGCTCGTACGACTCCCCAAATTGGCGGTGCAGCGTCGGCTCCTCGTATCCGATCACGAACAGATTGACGCAGACGAACCAGATCACCCAGTACGTGAGCAGCGCGACCGTTCTCGTCAACAGGACCTCGCCAAGGACGATGGCAGTCACCGCCGCGTACATCGGGTTACGGACATAGCGGTATGGGCCGCGCACCACGAGCTGGCGGGGCGGATCGAGCGGCGCCAACGTCCCCCGCCCGCTGTGGGCGAACTGCCAGATGCAGCTGCCCAGGAGCACCACGCCGACGCCGATCCCCATCAGGCCCAGCATGTGAACGGGACGGCGCAGCGTGAGCTGGACGTGTGCCAGGCCAAAGTACCGCCATGGCACGTAGCCGGCGAAGAATCCCGGGAGTAATGCCGCCCAAGCGATGCTCCGTATGGCGAGCCAGATACGATCACTCAATTCACAATCGAGGCGATGAGCCCGATGGGCGCCAACGTCACGATCCAGACCAGCATCCCCACCTCCCACTGAGCCCGCTTCGACGCTTTGATGCTGCCCAGCCAGTGGATCACCCCTGCGGTGACGAGCGGAGGTACGATGGCGAGGAGCACGGGAAACCCGAAGGCCGTGTCGGCTTGCGAGGCTGCCCAGACTTCTGAAAGCGATCCGAGCAACAGTCCCACGGTGGTCAGGAGCGTGGTGACGGCGAGCAGGATCTGCCCACCCCGATCGAAGCTGACGATCGCGGCGAACGCGAACACGGCGCCGATGGCGAGGTAGAGCAGTACGGTCACGTCACCCCTCGATCGTGTAGACCGCGCGCAGCCTTCGTGTCGAGCATGAAGTAACATGCGACCAGTGTCAGCAGGGCGTTCTGCGCGACGAAAATGAACAGCGTCGGGGTCTCGATGCGACGATCGGCATAGGCCGTCAGGGGCAGATAGTTGAGGCCGACCAGACTATTGAATGCGGACTGCGAGAGCATGAAGACTCGCCATGAGACCACGGCATAGACCACAAACCCGAGCCCCAAGACCGTCGTGCCCACCAGGCGCGCCCGCCCGCTGCGCCCGAGGTAGGTCCGCGCCTCTTTCGACGTGAGCAGCCAGCCAATGACCAGGATCAGAAACCCCGTCGCCGTGAACGCTCCGCTAAAGAAGCCCACCTGGTAATCCCGCAGCGTCCCAAACAGGACGTCGAAGTGACTCTTCAGGCGGTCGTCCACGAGCTGTTCCTGGATAGGCCGTCAGTGAGTGTTGTGGATGGTTACTCTGGTGTGATGCGCAGGTTGGCGAAATCTCCACTGGAGGTGTTCCCGACCCAGAAGCCGACCAAGCCCTCTTGGCGCACGCTCAACCGGTCGACCACGAGGCTCGGCGTCGTTGCATCGGCCACAAAGACGCGCACCTGCGCCCCCGCAATCACGATGCGCACGTGGAACCAGCCGTTCGGATCCGGCACGGGATCGATGGCCCGCTCGTATGCTCCAGGATGCTCGGCCCGCAGCCTCTGCCAGGTATACGTGGGATGCGAGATGTACTGGACCGCGTGAACGCGACGCGCGGAATCGGCAGCCCGGAAGTTGAACGGCCGGAAGTAGATCGCGTCATAGGTGGCGCTATCCACGCCGTGAAACGCGATGCCGACAAAACTCTCTCCTTGAACGTCCTTGCCGCGGAGGTCACACTCGATCGTCCCGTTGGTGAACTCCACCCCTTGGAGGTAGGCGACGCCCGCGCCGAGACGCGCGCTCAATCGGAGACCGTTTCTCGTGCCCTCGGTGAGGCCACTCACACTCCGATTGAAAGTCTCCAGGCCCTTGCCCTGGGCGAGTCGAGCGAAATCAAATTCAATGGGTACCTGTTGCGCGGCAAGCGCTGCAGGACCCAGCAGCGCGGCAGTGACCAACACCGAGAGGCGAGCGACAAGGGTGTTCATGGTCTTCCCATTGGGGTCAGCAGGAGTTTCCGAAACTCGACTTCAGACCCTTCGGCTTGCAACGCGATCCGGCCGTGATCGGCGGTCGCGTCCGACCCGTCATTGACCAGGATGCCATTGACCCAGACCGTGATGCCCCGGCCGACCGCTTCGATCAGCATCGTATTCCATTCGCCGAGCGGTCGCTCCGAGTCGTCGGTCAGGTTGCGGATGCGCCGCGCCTTGCCCTCCGTGGTTCCCCAGTCGGCCGGTGGACCGCGCCGGCGCTCCATGTCGGGAACGTGGATGTCTTCCAGGATGCACCAGAAATCGCCGGCGTTCCCGCTCTCCATCTGCACTTCGATCGAGCGGGGGAACATCGCGTAGAGCGCGCGCGGAGTCGAGGCATGCACCAATACGCCGGCGTTTCCCGGCGTAGCGGAGAAGCGGTACTCGATCTCCAGACGGTAGTCGCGGAAAGAAGAATCGCTGATGAGATGCCCGCGGGGCTCACCCAGACTCACGAGCACGCCGTTGCGCACGAGGAACGGGTTGCGCAGCCGCGCATTGGAGTCGGCCGCGGGCACATCGACGTGCCAGCCGGTGAGGTCCTTGCCGTTGAAGAGCGTTTGCGGCTGTTGCGCCGATGCGGGTGACGACAGCAACGCCGTCCCCGTGCAGGCGGAGAGAATCAGCCATGGCTTCATACGTGCGGGCGTCTCATCGTGCCCTGTAAGATGCGGCTAGAAGGTCGGCTTGAGAACCATGAACACCAGGCCGATCAGGGGCGTCAACAGCGCCACGGCGCCCCACCCCTCCCAGCGGCGCGCCACGCGTTGGTACTGGGAGTAGTCGAACGAGCCGGTCGTACTTCCCGTCTGCGCCAGGTCGCGCAGCTGCCGTTGCAGCGGCGCGACGCGCAGGACGAAGGTGAGGCCCGAGATCGCGAACACCACCAGGGTCCACAGGATCCAGCGGGTGCTCAGAATCGGCAGGTGACCGACCATGGCCGTGGCCACGCCGGCGGCAATGATGCCGAGGACACCGGGCATGGTGAAGATGCGGTCACTGCGGATGATGCCGTCCATCGTATGGGCGAGGAGCCGGGGATCGCGGGTGCGAGCGGCGTGCGCGTGCCAGAACAAGCCGGTCGTGATGTTGCCGAGAAAAGCGATCACCGCGGTGAGGTGGAGCAGCTTGAGCCAGAGGTACATTCCCGTCACTCTTTGGGCGGGACCTGGGCGCGGTTCTTGACGTTCACCAATGCGCGCTCGGTAAAGTCGAGGCGCTCCTCGAGCTCGGCGAGCCGGCTCTCCATGCCCTGCAGCTTGTCGAGGTCGGCCAATCCCGCTTCGAGCTCCCCCAACCGCCCGTCTACGTCCGTGTCTGCGTCCGGGTTCGCGACGGATTTCCTTCTCGACGCCAGGCGTTGCGCCCCGAGGCCGAACAGCACGGCCAGGGCCGCGTGGGCGGTCGCATGCGCCGGCTCATTTGGCGCGAACCACACGGAGATC
>DATFGN010000058.1:0-7893 GCA_035249405.1 Gemmatimonadales bacterium | reverse complement strand
CGTGTGGCAAGACGGCGGCATCTACCCGCCGCGGCCAGCCGAGCTGGCCGACGATGCGGCGTGGCCCCCGGACACAGGCGGTGGCCAGCTCTGGATCGGGTCGGCCGGCAAGCTCGTGGCCGGCACCTACGGCGATGATCCGCAGCTGCTCGACAGGGCCAAGATGGCGGAGATCACGGCGCACCCGGTGGCAAAGAAGTATCCGCGCTCCGAGGGCGTGTACGCCGAGTGGATCGCGGCGGCCAAAGGCGGCGCACCGGCCGGATCGGCATTCGATCGCTACGCCGGGCCGTTCACCGAAATGGTGTTGCTCGGCTGTCTCGCAGTGCGGATGGGCAAGGCGCTCGACATTGATCCGGCGACGGGAGCGGTGAAGAACGCGACCGTGCCGCCGGCCTACATCCAGCCGACCTATCGGTCGGGGTGGACCCTGTAAGCAGGGGAGTTATCATGCGCGCGATTCGAGGCGCCTTGCTGGCCGTCGTGGTTCTCGCCTCGGAGCTCGCGGCGCAACAATCGACACGGAGCTTCGCCGGCCACTGGACCGGCACCATCACCATTCCCGGTCAGGCGCTGGAGTTCGACGTCGATCTGGCCGATTCCGCAGGATCCTACCGCGGCGACATCTCGATTCCCGCGCAGAACGCGAAGGACCTGCCGCTGGCGCGTATCACCGCGCGCGGCGACTCCATCAGCTTCGTCATGCCGGGTGTACCGGGTGACCCCACGTTCCGGGGGTCGGCGTCGGCGGACGGCAAGACGATCGCCGGGCAGTTCACCCAGGGTGGGCAGGCGTTTCCGTTCACCATGCACGTCGGGGCGAGTCCCGCCGAGGCGGCGCGCCAGGCGCTCGCCGGCTTCGACAAATGGGTCGACTCGGCGCTCGCGTCGTGGCACGTCGTCGGGGCCGGTGTCGGCATCATCGTCGACGGGCAAATCGTGTACGCCGCCGGGCACGGGCTGCGCGATCGCGACCGGCGGCTCCCGGTCACGAGCTCGACGTTGTTCGCGATCGGATCGGCGTCGAAAGCGTTCACCGTGTTTGCGCTCGGCACGCTGGTCGATCAGGGGCGGATCGAGTGGGACAAGCCAGTCGTCGACTACCTGCCCTGGCTCCGGATGTACGACCCGGACGTCACCCGCCGGCTGTCGGTGCGCGACCTCGTGACCCATCGCTCCGGTCTGCCGCGCCACGACCTCGTCTGGTATAACAACCGCGACGTGACGCGCGAGGAGCTGGTGCGGCGGCTCCGCTACCTGCCGCCCAACAAGGACCTGCGGGAAACATTCCAGTACAACAATCTCATGTTCGTGACGGCGGGCTATCTCGTCGGGGCGATGCAGGGAACCAGCTGGGAAGACGCGATCCGCTCGCTTGTGTTCCAGCCGCTGGGCATGACGGGCAGCAACTTCTCGGTGGCCGAATCCCAACGGGCCCAGGACTATTCGATGCCCTACGAAGTGCGTCACGACACGATTGGGCCGCTCCCGTTCCGGGACATCAGCCTGGTGGGGCCCGCCGGCTCGATCAATTCGAGCGTCGACGACATGCTGCAGTGGGTGCGCTTGCAGGTGTCGGACGGGGCGGTCGACGGGCGGCGGGTCGTCCAGACGGCCACGCTGCACGACATGCACAGCCCGCACATGCCGATCGGCGGCCCCCAGGAAAAGGAATACGGGGCGCAGGACTACGGCATGGGGTGGTTCCTGACGAGCTACAAGGGCTACTATCAGGTGTCGCACGGCGGGAACATCGACGGCTTCTCCGCGCTCGTGACCCTCTATCCGCATCACAACGTGGGGATCGTCGTCCTGACCAACCAGAACGGCTCCGCGCTCCCCAGCCTCATCACGCTGCACGCGACGGATCGCGTGTTCGACCTGCCGCGGCGGGACTGGAACGGCGAAGCGCTGACGCGACGCACCGCGGCGCAGACCGAACAACGACAGGCGGCGCAGAAAAAGCAATCGGTCCGCGTGCTGAACACCAGGCCCTCACATCCGCTGGCGGACTATGTCGGTGATTACGTCGACCCGGGGTACGGGACGCTGCGGATCGGGCTCGACTCGGGACACCTCGTGGCCACCTTCAACGGCATTCGCACTGCCTTGAGCCACTGGCACTACGATGTGTTCAACGGTCTGCGCAACCCGGCTGACGCGACCTTCGAGGACATGAAGTACAGTTTCAGCGGCAATCTGAAGGGTGATATCGCCACGCTGGCCGCGCCATTCGAGCTTCAGGCCGATCCGATTCAGTTCCGTCGTCAGCCCGATACGCAGCTGCGGGACTCCACCTACATCGCCCGGTTCGCCGGTCGCTACGCGCTGGCGACCGACACGTTCACGGTGGCGCGGCAGGGGCAAGTACTCGTGCTGAACGCGGGCGGCCAGTCGTTCGAGCTCACGCCCTATCGGCGCACGGAATTCGATATCAAGGGATTGCAAGGGTTCACGCTGGTCTTCATAGCCGATCCGCAGGGTCTGGTGACGGCGCTCGAATCCCGCCAGCCGAACGGCGTGTTTACGGCAAAGCGGATTCCCTGATGGAGGAGGAGTGATGCGACGTCGGGCTCTAGTTGGTGCCCTGTGCCTCTGCGTTCCCCCCCTCGCCGCCCAGCAGGCGGGTCCGCGGTTCCTGGTCACGTACCCAGCGGCTCGGAGCGCCGCGCCCCTCGACGGGCGGTTGCTCGTGCTCCTGTCTACGGACTCGACCGCCGAGCCACGCAACCAGATCTCGGACATTTACGACACGCAGCAGATCTTCGGCCGCGACGTGGACGGCTGGGTCGGTGGCCGGGTGGCCGTGCTCGACGGCCGCGCGGTCGGATACCCGGTCGAGAGTCTGCGTGACGTGCCGGCCGGCCGCTATCGCCTCCAGGTTCTGCTCAACCGGTATGAGACGTTCCGACGGGCCGACGGCCATGTCATCAAGCTCCCGCCCGATCGCGGCGAAGGCCAGCAATGGAATCGCAAGCCGGGCAACCTGTACAGCGCGCCCCGATGGATCACGTTCGATCCGAAGCGGGCCGACGCGTTCCGGGTGGCGCTCGATTCCGAGATCGCGCCGATTCCCGATCCACCGGACACCAAGTACGTCCGGCACATCAGGATGCAGTCGAAGCTGTTGAGCGATTTCTGGGGCCGGCCCATGTTCCTGGGCGCCCACATCCTGTTGCCACAGGGCTTCGACGAGCACCCCGATGCCCGCTATCCCATCGTGATCGACCACGGGCATTTTCCCGACAACATCGGCGGGTGGCGCGAGACGCCGCCGGATCCGAATCTGGCCCCGGATTCCTCAGTGCGATTCAACCTCGGCGGCTACAACCGCATCCAGCAGCAGGCAGCGTGGCAGTTCTACCAGGATTGGACCGGGGTCAACTTTCCGCGGGTGCTGTTGATCGAAATCCAGCACCCGACCCCGTACTACGACGACTCCTACGCGGTAAACTCGGCGAACAACGGGCCCTACGGGGACGCGATCATGCGCGAGCTCCTGCCGGAGATCGAGCGGCGTTTCCGGGGCATCGGGCAGGGATGGGCGCGGTTCACCTACGGTGGGTCGACCGGCGGCTGGGAAGCAATGGCGGTCCAGATGTTCTACCCGGACGACTTCAACGGCGCCTACATCGCTTGTCCGGACCCGATCGATTTCCGGCAGTACACGGTGGTGAACATCTACGCGGACACGAACGCGTACTGGGCCACGCGTGGCTGGAAGCGCGTCGCGCGTCCGGGGCACCGCGACTGGCTGGGCAACATCAGCGTGACCATCGGTCAGATGAATCAGCTCGAGCGCGTGTTGAGCGACCACGGCGGCTCGGGCGGGCAGTGGGACATCTGGCAGGCCGTGTACAGCCCGGTCGGGGCAGACGGCTACCCGCAGCCGATCTGGGACAAACGCACGGGGACTATCGATCGCGCGGTGGCCGCTTACTGGCACGAGCATTTCGACCTGGGCGCCATGCTGCGTCGCGATTGGGCGACGCTGGGGCCGAAGCTGCGCGGCAAGCTCCACATTTACGTCGGCGAGTCCGACAACTACTACCTCAATGATGCCGTGTACCTGGTCGAGGACTTCCTGAAACGCGCCGATCCGCCGGCGGACGCCGTAGTCGACTACGAGCCTCGCGCGGAGCACTGCTGGAACGGCGATCACACGCGCCCCAACGCGTACAGCCGGCTTCGCTACGCCCAGATGTTCATCCCGCGCATCATCGACCAGATCCGCAAGAACCATCCGGCGGGCGCCGATACGACAAGCTGGCGGTACTAGCGCACACACGCCTGGGAGCAATCATGAGACACACGTGTTGGTCCATTGTCCTCGCGAGTCTCCTGCTCGCGCCGCGTTCCGCGCTCGGTCAGGAGTCCTCGATTCCCGATGCCATCCTCGGCAAAGCGCCGCCGCCGCAGGGGCAAACGGCTCGGTATATGGCCACCGATAGTCTGACCCGAGGCTATCTCGCGGTTCCGAAGGGCCACGGGCCATTCCCGGCGTTGATCCTGATCCACGAGTGGAACGGCGTGGTGGATCGCGTCCGACAGGTGGCCGATCTGTTCGCGGCACACGGGTACGTCGCCCTGGTGGCGGATCTCTATCAGAGTCGCACCGGCAGCAACCAGCAGGAGAACATGGCGCTCATGAACGAGGCGCGCGCCCATCTCGATCGCGTCATCGCGAACCTGGACGCCGCGCAACGATTCCTGCGCGCGCGCCCGGATGTGGCAGGCAAGATCGGGGTGATGGGCTGGTGCTTCGGCGGCGGGATGGCCCTGAGTTACGCGCTCGGCGGGGCCGAGCACGAGGCCACCGCGATCTTCTACGGCTCGCTCGTCACCGACCCGGCCGAGCTGCGCCGCCTGCACCATCCCATCTACGGCACCTTCGCCGGCCAGGACCGCGGCATTCCGCCGGATCAGGTGACCCGGTTCCGCACGGTGCTCGATTCGCTCGGTATCCGGAACGACATCCATATCTACGACCCGGTGCAACACGGATTCTGGCTTTGGGTGGAGCGCGACTCGGTCACCAACGCCGGGCCGGCGGCGGACGCCTGGCAACGGCTGGTGCGATATCTGCGGGAAACGCTGAGCGGGGGGCGATGACCGGAGCGGTGATGCTCGCGATGGCCTGTCTGTTGCCCATCGCAACACCGCTACGCGGGCAGTGTCCCGATGGCTCGCCGCCGCCTTGCGCGCGTGCGACACGGGCGCCGACGACGAATAGCGTCGCAGTTCTGTACTTCGATAACCTGTCGCACGACACCGCCAACAGCTATCTCGCCGAGGGCCTCACCGAAGAGCTGATCGTTCGGCTCAGCCAGGTGCGTCGCCTCGAGGTCAAGTCCCGTTTCGAATCACAGCGCGTGCGCAGCGCGGCACAGGATCCACGCGCGCTGGGGCGCGACATGCGCGCCGCGTACCTCGTCTCGGGCGGCCTGCAGCGGGCGGGGGATCGCGTGCGGTTGAACGTCTCGCTGGTGCGGACCTCGAGCGGCGCGCAGGTCTGGGCCAACATCTACGATCGCTCGGGCGCCGACATCCTCCAGATCCAGTCCGACATCGCGACCGAGGTCACCCGGGCAATCACCGGCCAGTTGTTGCCCGCGGAGCGGACGTCGCTCGCTCGCAAGCCGACCAACGACCCGGTCGCCTACGACTACTATCTGCGCGGCGTCGGCGCGGCGAACACGTTGTCCGAGTCCGGCCTGCGTACGGGCCTGGCGCTCTTCGACCGGGCCATCGCCCGCGATTCAAACTTCGCGGAGGCCTGGGCCCAGGAGGCCGTCGTCTGGCTGATGCTGTCGGACTCGTGGATCGAAGGGCGGGAGGGGTACGCGAAGGTCCGCGCCGCGGCCGAACGGGCGATCCGTCTCGACTCGGCACAGGCGCTCGCCTGGAGCATGCTCGTCTTTCCGGCCGTGGTGCTCGATTTCGACAGCGCCGCAGGATTGATGGCCGGCAATCGCGCCGTGCGCGTCGACGACCGGCTGCCCCTGGCGCACAGCACGTTGGGTCAGGCCTATCTCATGGCCGGGCGCCTGGATGACGCCGTGCGCGAAGCGCGGCGGGGGTGGAGGGCGGACACGTTGTTCGCGATTCCCGCGCTCGCCTACCTGCACACCATGCTGATCGCACACCAGGCAGACTCGATGGTGGCGGTCCTGCCCCGCATGCAGCTGGCGCTCGCACCCGAGGACATTCGGGAGTGGGAAGGCTGGGTCCATCTGATGCGCGGCGACGCCGCGGGAGCGGCGGCGCGATTCGAATGGCCCTGGTTCGGCGGGTGGTTTGGCGGCGAGCGCGTCCGGGCACTGGTCGACCTGGGGCGGACCCCTGAAGCGCGTGCGACGCAGGACTCGATGCTGGCTGAAGCCGCGCGCGGCTACTTCAATCCCTACGTGATCGCCAAGGGGTATGCCGCGCTGGGCAAGACCGACAGTGCCTTCGTGTGGCTGGACCGCGCGCGCGAGCAGCGCACGCACTGGCTGATCGCCTTGCCGTGGGACCCGATGTTGACGCCGTTGCACGCCGATCCCCGCTTCGCGGCACTGCTGCGCAGCGTGGGGCGGGCACCGAAGTAGTCGAGCTGCATCATCCTGATCATCGACATGTGGCGCGGTCTCATCCTGCTCGCCCTCGCGGCGGGGATTTGTGAAGGACAGACTCAGGGGGGCCAGCGGCCGTGTGATCCGCAGGCGCCCTTAGGCCCGAGTCACGACCTGTATTGCCTCGAGCTCGTGCCCGCCCCGGGATTTCGTGAGGTGTCGGGCCGCGTCGAGCTCGGGATTCCTCCCGGTCCATTCACCGTCGCCGTTACCGCCGACGGCCGTTCGCGATTCCTGCCGCAGTTTACGCTGGCCGGCCTGCGTCGTGACCAGCAGTACGTCGCCTGGGTGGCCCCACCGCAGATGGACACCGTGATCAAGCTTGGCGCCGTCCACAATGGCCACGTGACCTTGCCCGTGATCGATCTCGAGAAGTTCGTCGTGCTGATCACGGCGGAGCAGAGCGCCCGGGTGCGGGCACCGGGCGGACGCGTGGTGCTGCGCGGCCAATCGCCGAGTACGCGACTCTTTCCTCCCGATCTGCTCGAGTTCTCCGCCGGTGGGGTGGCCGGCGGGCATCACGAGCATGCGGCATCGAACTGGCCGATGGTGCCCATGCCGCCGGGGCTCACGATGCTGCCTGCCGAGATGGCGCTGCGCCCCGACGTCGCCCCGTACCTCCCGACCGATTCCGCCGCACCGCTCGCGCGTCCGCGCGAGGTCGTTCGGGTGCGGAACGGCGACACGCTGCGCCTCGAGGCGGGCATCGTCCGTCGCACGCTGCGTGGCCGCCCGTACACGATGTTCGGCTACAACGGGCAGTACCCGGGGCCGCTGCTCGAAGTCGAGAAAGGCTCAGAGATCGTCGTGCGATTCGTGAACGCGCTTCCCGATTCGTCTTCGATTCACTGGCACGGTATCCGGCTGGACAACGCCTTCGACGGCGTGACCGGGGTCCGCGCGGGTCACGACTTCATCTATCACCTGCGGTTTCCCGATGCCGGGATCTACTGGTATCACCCGCATGTGCGGGAAGACAGCCAGCAGGACCTGGGGCTGTACGGCAACATTCTGATCCGGACCGACTACAGTCCCGCGAACCGGGAGGCGGTCCTGATACTGGACGACCTCCTGGTCGGCGACTCCGGTCTCGTTCCCTTCGGCCAGGACTCCCCGACCCACGCGCTGATGGGACGTTTCGGCAATCTGTTCTTGGTGAACGGGGAACCCGAGTACCGGCTCACGGTCCGCCGTGGCGAGGTCGTGCGTTTCTATCTCACGAACGCTTCGAGCACGCGCACGATGAACATCGTATTTCCCGGCGCGCGGATGAAGGTCG
>DATFGN010000057.1:0-4216 GCA_035249405.1 Gemmatimonadales bacterium | reverse complement strand
CGCAGGTGCTCGCGGTATCGAAGCTGCCGGGGCTCACCTGGTGCGACCTGGGCAGTCCCGAGCGCGTCGTGAGGATGCTGACCCGCCTCGGCGTTTCGACGCCGTGGCTGGCAACGTACACGGCCTGACAACCTCAAAAGGAGAACACGATGAACATGAAACGATGCCTCAGCGTCATCTCGGTCCTGGCCACCGTCTTCGCGCCGGCGGCGCCCGCGCTCGCCCAGCTCGGGACTCACTCCCTCGCTCAGACGCCCGCGCCGGCGAAGGTCAACGAGACCGGCGCGGCGCTACGAGACCTCTGGGTGGGCCACGTCTTCTGGGTCCGCAACGTAGTGGTCTCCACGTTCGCAGGGAATCAACCCGCCGCCGCGGCGGCGGAGCAGGAAGTCGTCGCCAACGCCGAGCAGATCGCCGCCGCGATCGAGCCGTACTACGGCAAGGACGCGTCCGAGAAGCTGTTCGGGCTGCTCGCCGGACACTACGGCGCGGTCAAGCAGTACCTCGAAGCAACGGTCGCGGGTAACAAGAGCAAGCAGGATGCAGCGTTCAAGAGCCTCAGCGCCAACGCCACCGAGATCTCCAGATTCCTGAGCGGGGCCAATCCGAATCTGCCGTTCGACACGCTGAACGGCTTGCTGCTGGCGCACGGCGGCCATCACGTCCAGCAGATCCAGCAGGTGCAGAGCAAGCAATACGCAGAGGAAGCGCAGACCTGGGACGCGATGAAGCGGCACATGTACGTGATCGCGGATGCGCTCGCCGGCGCCATCGCGAAGCAATTCCCGAAGCAGTTCAGCTGAGTTCGGTAGGCCGCGGCGGGTACGAGCCCGCCGCGGCACTCGCGTGACCGCGCCAACGTGGAAAGGGAGAGCACTCATGAGGAGCAATACGGCGACCTGGCATGCTCGGCTTCTCGCATTCACGGCAGCCGTCCTCACGGTCGCCGGGTGCGGACCGACCGATCTACGCCCCAGTGAGCGGGTCGGCCCGGCTGCGATGGACACCACCCTGAGCAACAGCCGACGGATGGTCGAGGAAGGCCGCCGCACGTTCCGCTTTGACACCTTCGGCAGCGAGGCGTTCTGGGGCGAAGCGATCAAGCTCCATCAGGCGGTCGCCGGGGCCAAGCACGGCGGGGTCGGGGGCGGGGTCAGCCCGAAGACCGCGCTCGCGGTCGGCCTGAAGGTGGATAGCGAGGCCCTTCCGGCTTCGCTGGTGAGCCAGATCAAGAGCGGTGCGGTGAATCTCGACGACCCGGCCACCACGCTGGCCCTGCTCAAGCTCGACGCGGTCGTCGGGGTGAAGGGCCTATTCGACGGCGGCGGGGCCTTGCGCTCCATGGGCGTCACGTGCGCCCTGTGTCACTCGACGGTGGACGACTCGTTCGCGCCGGGCATCGGGCATCGTCTCGACGGCTGGGCCAACCGGGACCTTAATGTCGGTGTGATCACGTCGCTGGCGCCGAACCTGCAACCCATCGCCGACCTGCTCAAGGTCGACGTGCCGACCGTGAAGAAGGTGCTCACGAGCTGGGGACCCGGCAAGTACGACGCCGAGCTCGACAAGGACGGGAAGGCGTTTCGCCCCGACGGGAAATTCGCGGCGACATTGCTCCCGCCGGCCTTCGGGCTCGCGGGGGTGAACCTCGCTACCTGGACGGGGTTCGGGTCGGTCACGTACTGGAATGCCTACGTCGCCGTGACCCAGATGCACGGGGTGGGCACGTACGTCGACGTGCGCCTCAAGAACCCTCAGGAATTCCCGGTCGCTGCACGCTCGGGGTCCTGGAACACGCGTGGGACCCCGGACCAGGTCACGAGCAAGCTCGCCGCGCTCTTCAGCGGCAAGGCGAAATGCGCGACGTGTCACGTTCCGCCCCTGTATACGGAGCCGGGCCAGAACCTCCACGCGCCGGCCGAGATCGGCGTGGACTCGTTCCAGGCCGATCGCTCCCCCACGCGGGCCTACCGCACCGCGCCCCTCAAGGGGCTCTGGACCCACCAGAAGGGCGGGTTCTATCACGACGGCCGGTTCCCGGGACTCCGGGAGGTGGTCAGTCACTACAATGCGCACTTCGGGCTCAGGCTGACGGACGCTGAGGTGAAGGACCTGATCGAGCACCTCAAGTCGCTTTAGAAGGATCACCCCAAGGAGGTGTGCCATGAAGATCTTTCTCGATACCGCCAATGTGACGGAGCTGCGGGAAGGCGTGGCCATGGGCCTCGTGGACGGCTGCACGACCAATCCGTCGCTGATTGCCAAGGAGAAGCGCCCGTTTCGCCCGCTGCTCGAGGACATCTGCGCCATCGTGCCGGGCGACGTGAGCCTCGAGGTGGTGGCGGTCGACTTCGAGGGGATGATGAAGGAGGGCAAGGAGCTCGCGCAGGTCGCGCCGAACGTGGTGGTCAAGTGCCCGCTGACCCGGGACGGGCTCAAGGCCGTCAAGCACCTCACCGGCGAGGGGATCCGGGTCAACCAGACGCTCTGTTTTTCGGCGCCTCAGGCGCTGCTGTCGGCCAAGGCCGGGGCGGTCTACATCAGCCCCTTCCTCGGGCGGCTGGACGATATCGGGGCGGTCGGCATGGGCCTGGTCCGGGACATCTGCGCAATCTATCGAAACTACGGATTCAAGACGCTTGTGCTGGCGGCCTCGATCCGCAGCCCGCTCCACGTGCTGGACGCCGCGAAGGCGGGGGCGCACGTAGCGACGATGCCGTTCGCGGTGCTGGAGATGCTGATGAAGCATCCGTTGACGGATATCGGGCTGAAGAAGTTCCTGGACGATTGGAACACGTCCGGCGCCGCGATCTAGGCGGAAGCCAGGTGAGCGCCAAGGAGAATGGGCATGAGCGATCAACCGCAGACGCAGAACGGACCTGATCTCACCGGCGGCATCCCGCCGAATTCGCTTGCCGAGGGCGTTCCGTTTCTGGGTCACGTCGAGGCGGAGCCGGTTATCCTGGTGCGGCGGGGCCCGGAGATCTTCGCGATCGGCGCGACCTGCAGCCACTACGGGGGCCCCCTCGCCGACGGGCTGGTCGTGGACGACACCGTCCGCTGCCCTTGGCACCATGCCTGCTTCAGCCTCCGGACCGGCGAGGCCTTGGCTGCGCCGGCCCTGAGCCCGGTCGCCGCCTACGAGATCGTACAGCGCGCCGGCCAGGTGTTCGTCACCAGGAAACGGGCGAAGCCGGGCAGCGTGCGGCGCGGGGCGCGGCCGGGGACGGCGGCGCCGCGGTCGGTCGCGATCGTGGGCGCCGGGGCCGCGGGGAACAGCGCCGCGGACGAGTTGCGTCACCTCGGGTTCGAGGGAGGCATCACGCTCATCGATCGCGACCAGGAGGCGCCCTATGACCGGCCGAATCTGTCCAAGGACTACCTGGCCGGAAGTGTCCAGGAGGAGCAGCTTCCGCTCCACCCGAGCGCCTATTACGAGGAGCGCAGAGTGGAGCTTGTGCGTGGCCGGCAGGTGACCGCGCTCGATCTCGACCGGAAGTGCCTCACCTTCGATGACGGAACGACACGGGAGTTCGGCGCGATCGTCCTCGCCACCGGCGCCGATCCGGTTCGGCTCGCGATGCCCGGCGAACCCGGCCCGCCCGTTCACTACCTGCGCACCCTGGCCGATAGTCGCGCGATCATCAAGGCGGCGGAAGGGGCCCGCCGCGCGGTCGTGCTGGGCGCGAGCTTCATCGGGCTCGAAGTGGCCGCGTCGCTCCGCGCCCGGAAGATCGAGGTGCACGTGGTCGCGCCCGGTCGGCGCCCGCTCGAGCGCGTGCTGGGCCCGGAGCTCGGTGATTTCATTCGCGGCCTCCACGAGCAGCACGGGGTTGTCTTCCACCTCGGCAAGAAGGCGAGCGGCCTCACGCCCGGCGGCGTGCTGCTCGAGGGAGGCGAGCGACTCGACGCGGACTTCATCGTCGCGGGCATCGGCGTGAAGCCGGCGACCGCGCTCGCCGAGCAGGCGGGACTGCGGGTCGAGAAGGGGGTGGTCGTGGACGCCTACCTGGAGACGGCCACCAAGGGGGTCTTTGCGGTCGGCGACGCCGCGCGCTGGCCAGACCCGCGCGGCGGCGGCCTCGTGAGGATCGAGCATTGGGTCCTGGCCCAGCGGCAGGGCCAGGCCGTCGCCCGTACCATCGTCGGCGAGCGCACGCCCTTCACCGACGTGCCATTCTTCTGGAGCCAGCACTACGACATCTCTATCAACTAC
>DATFGN010000056.1:0-5553 GCA_035249405.1 Gemmatimonadales bacterium | reverse complement strand
TCTCGAGGTCGTCGGTGACGACGCGCAGCGTGGCGCGGCGCGCCAGGCGGCGCGCGTGCGGGACGTGGGTCGGATCGATGGGGAAGGCCCACGTGAGGTCGGTGAACCCGGCGCGCACGAACGCTTCAGCCTCGGCGAGCGTCGCCACGGTGAGCCCGATCGCCCCGTGTGCCAGCTGGCGCCGCCCCAGCTCGGGGCACTTGTGCGTCTTGGCGTGCGGCCGCAGCGCCACGCCGAGCCGCCGCGCGCGCTCGGCCATGCGCTCGAGGTTGCGCTCCACCACGTCGAGGTGCAGCAGCAGCGCCGGTGTTTCGATGTCTAGCGCACGACGTGCCATGTGGTCTGCCGGCGCAGTACCCAGCGCATGGTGCCGTCGGCGCTCAGCTCGGCGTCTTCTTCCTGGGCGGAGCGCACGGGTTGGTTGTTCCACTCGGGGAGCGGTGTCGTCGCCTGCAGCTCGATCGAGAACCAGGTGCCGGGGATGAGCAGCACGTCCCCGCGGCCCGGCACGCCCTCCTGATGATCCCACAGGCCGATCAGCGGCCCCGCGCCGTGGCCGCGATCGCCGATGGGGTGCGTGTAGATCGTCCCGTCGATCCCGGCCGCCCGCATGGCGGCGAGCGCCGCGGCCAGCACCTCGTTGCCGCTCCGGCCCGGCTTCATCTCGGCGAGCAGCAGGTCCTGCAACCGGTTCGAGTTGGCGAGGGCGCGTTTCAGTCCCGCGGGCACGTCCCGCTCACCCGAGCGCAGCACGTAGCCCATGTGCTGGGTATCGGTGTTCAGGCCCAGCGCCGTGAGCCCGAAGTCGCAGTGCAGGACGTCGCCGCGCTGGATCACGACGCTGGCCGAGTCGGAGAGGTCGACGCCGCGTCGCTGCGCGTCCACGTCGGTGTGAAACCACGTGCCCAGACCGAGATCGTTCACGCGCTGGCGCATCCACCATACCACGTCGTCGGTCGTGGTCCGGCCCGGTGTGATCACCGCGTTGGAGAATGCCGAGTCGATGATCGCCCACACCAGCTCCTGCATGCGCTGGTACACGGGCAGCATGGCGGGCGCGCGGATCGCCTGGTAATCGAGCGGCAGGTTCTCGGCGCGCATCAGCCGGCCCAGGTAGGCGGGCGGCAGGGCGGACTGCAGCTGCTCGAACTCGCCTTCGGAGAGACCGTCGGAGAAGGCGTGGGTCTGTGAGATGTTTATGGCGATCGTCTGCGGGTCGCGCTCCTCTACGATGCGACGCAGCAGGTCCCATTGACCCTTACCCACGAGCTCGGGCCGGCGGCCGATCGTGGGGTCGATCGTGTCGCGCGCGAACACCGCCTCATACAAGCCGCCCTGCGAGCTGCCGCCCAGCGCCAGCCGTTCGATGCCTTTTTCGGGGCCCCGGTCGGTGAAGACGTAGATGGTGCGTCGCCGCGCGAAGAACGTCGTGGCTGATACGAGCGAGGAGAACACGGGATCTTCGTTGTACTCCCGCATCGGGACGATCCACATCTGGATGTGATACTGGCGCATCAATCGCGGCAGCACGGAGTCGAGCCGGTAGCGCAGCCATTGCTGCTGCACGGCGGCCTGCTCGCGCAGCGTGCCCAGCGGACGCATGGGCGCCGACGAGAGCGGGCCACCCTGCTGCAACAGGAGTGCGGCGAGCACGGAGGCAGTGATTGTCATGATCGCAAGATCCCCAGGGCCAGAGTCGCCCATCCGGCGAGGAGTAACACGCCTCCGACGGGCGTGACGGCACCCCACCAGGTCACGCCGGTGAGGGCGAGGACGTAGAGGCTGCCCGAAAACAGCGCGGTGCCCGCGACGAACAGCCAGCCGGAGAGTCGTACCAGCGGCGCGGTCCACTGGGTCGCCGCCCACGCGACGACGAACAGTGCCAGCGCGTGGTACATGTGGTAGCGGGCTCCGGTTTCGAACGTCGCCAGCATATTGCCCGGCAGCCGGTCTTTGAGGAAATGCGCGCCGAAGGCACCCGCCATCACGGCGATGAACGCCGACACCGCGCCGGCAACGGCAAACGTGCGTGTCACGAGGTCTGCTCCTGGGGTCTGGGGGTGCGGTGTTGCCACAGCAGGAATATCACCACGATCCACAGGAGCATCGCGCTCCAGGTGTAGGCCGAGTGGGCGAGCAGCCCCGAGCGCCACGCTCGCGGGCCCACCGTGAGCAAGCCCGACGTCCCGACACCGGCGGCGATGAGGACCAGACGCTGCGTTGATCCCACTGGTCCTGCAGCAAGGACACCGAGCCATGCCGGGTACAGCAGCACCAAGCTGTGCACCCAGGCGATCGGCGACAGCAGCACCGCGAGCAACGTGCAGGCACCGGCGCCCAGCAGGATTTCCGTCGCGCTGCGCCGGCGCCGTGCCGCCACGGCAAGCGTGACGACCAGGGCGACGGCGCCGATGACCGATCCCAGGACCGTGGGGATTCCCAGCCGGAATGCGAGGGCAGCGAGCGACTGGTCGGCGGTGGGTTGGGTGGCCCAACGGTGCTCGAGTCCCAACGTCATCCAGTCGACGACGCCGGTGATGGCTCCCCCGGCACCGAGCGGGAGCAGCGCGATGAGGGTGAGCGACACGGCGACCAGGGCGCCAACCGCCAGGGCACGCCAGCGGCGTTGCACCGCGAAGTACACGAGCAGCAGTCCGGGGAAAGCCTTGAGCGCGGCAGCGAGGCCGATGGCAACGCCGGCGCGGGTTTCGTTGCCCGCTTCGAGGTCGTCGATCGCCAGCACTACGAGCGCCAGCAGGATGGCCGCGATGTTCAGGTGCTCGAAGTTGGTTTGCAGGGGGACGAGGACGGCCGCGAGCGCGAGCAGGGCCGGACGCGTGCCGCGTCGGGCGGCGCGGCGCAGGCACCACCACACGCAGGCGACGCCGGCCGCGGCCCAGAGACCCTTGGCGAGGGCGAGCGAGCAGCGCGCGATGAGGGCAAAGGGGATCAGCGCCATGGCGCTGAACGGCGGCCAGGGCACGCCCAGGTTCGGGTCGGCGGCGCCGAAGGGCGGCAGCCCGTGCAGCAGGCGCTCGCTCTGGCCCAGCTCGCTCGTGAAATCCCCGCCCTTGTGGATTGCGAGCGGGATCACGGCGCCCGCGTACAGGCACGCCAGCACGGCGAGCGCAACACTGGAGCGCCGGGATTCCGGCACTACTCGATCCGGCGCCCCGGTACCTCGATGGCGCGATAACGCTCGAGCTGGCCCGAGCTGCCGATGAAGCCGTTGGCGAACCAGCTCGTGAGACTGACCACGATGGCACCCAGGGTCGCGGCGCCCAGCCCGGCCACACTCACTCCGGGCATCAGCCCCGCCACCAAGGCGAGGGAGATGCCGTTCAGGATCAGCAGAAACAAGCCCAGCGTGAGGATGGTGATCGGCAGCGTGAGAATGAACAGAAACGGCCGCACGAAGGCGTTCACGAGACCGAGCAGCAGTGCCGCGACGATCAGGTTGCCCCAACCCAGGATCACGATGCCCGGGATGATCGTCTTCGCCAGCCACAGCCCGAGCGCCGTGATCACCAGGCGAGTGAAGAATCCTCTCATCGGGTCCTCCAGGCGGCGAGGTTGCGTTCCAGCTGCCGCGTGTGTTTCTCCAGATGCTCTGCGTACACTTGCAGCCAGTCCTCCGCGCCGTACCGCCCCGCCTCGGTGTGCACGCCCGACTTGGCCCAATCGGCCTCGGTGGCCCGGCGCAGCAGCGGTACCGTATTCGCGCGCACCGCGACGACGGTCATCAGGGCCGGCGCCATCGGCAGCTGGTGGTAGTCGAGCTGCTCCGCCCAGCGGGCCTGATCGTACCCCTGAATCACGGGCTGCTCTTCTCCCAGGAGATAGCGAATCCGGCCGTGCGCGTTGGTCTCGGAATCGGCGCAGTGCACGATCACCTCGTGCGCCGACCATTTCCCGGGCCCGGGCCGCCACTGCAACGCCTCGGCGGGAATCGTCGCCAGTGCGGCCTTCAACAGATCGGGCCCGCGCTCATACCGATCGATCATGGCACTGCGTTGGGCAGGGGTGAGCGGCACGTCAGGCTCCTTCCGGAAAGCGCGGGTGATGAGGCGGGCAAGATAACGATTCAGGGACTCGCG
Organism: Gemmatimonadales bacterium; assembly: GCA_035249405.1. GTDB lineage: Bacteria > Gemmatimonadota > Gemmatimonadetes > Gemmatimonadales > GWC2-71-9 > DASTHG01. The sequence goes on along the minus strand of DATFGN010000056.1, from coordinate 1,456 downwards.
ACTCTGCCGGCCCAGAACTGCGCCGTGGCGCCGGGCCGCGCCTGCACGCCCATGCGCTCGTCGAACAGGATCGCCCCGCGCAGCGAGTCTCCGCGCCACCAGGACGCGTTGATCCCGGCGAACGGGCCCAGGTCCGCGGGCCAACCGAACACCGTCACGTGCTCCGGAACCCCGAACCAGCTCACCGCCAGCGTGTCCGCGCGCGGCACGGCGAAGATCAGCCGGCCGCGGTACAGGCACTGTCTCCCGATCGAGACCGTGTCGGTGTCGAGCACGATGTCCGTGAGCTGGAAACGATCGCCGAGGGTGGGGTCGGGGAGCGTGAGCGAGTCGCCGCGAGCGACGACCCAGTGTCCGGCGTAGGGTTCGGAAAAGCGGGCCAGCTGCCGGGTGACGTCGCTCGAACGACACGGGCTCGATGGCCCGCACCCGCCGATGGTCACGACCGTCAGCAGCGCCAGGTTCGACAGGCGAATCCCGATCACGCCGGAGAAGCTATTACCTACGCGGCCCGTGCCGGAGGACCGTACTTGCCATATCAAAGGACAATAAACATCATTAAACAGTACCATACAGTAATTCCTTCACGGCAGGGTGCTCCATGGAAACGAGCGGATACGGTGCCTTCTTGCTCGGCCTGTTGAGCGAGCGCGAACGGTTTTTCGAGGCGGTGGTCGAAGGGGAGGGGCTGGGGAGCAAGCTCCGCTATGCGTTTGGGACCATGCTCGGGCTCAGCGCGTTCTACGGTTTGGTGGCGGGCGCCTACTCCGGATGGGCCCAGGCGCTGTCGACCGCGATCAAGGTTCCGGTGCTGTTGCTCGCCACGCTGATCGTCTGCTTCCCCGTCTTCTTCGTCGTGCAGGTCCTGATGGGATCGCGACTCCGGTTGGAGCAAGTCCTCGTGCTGGTCGTGTCGTCGCTCGCGTTGATGTCGATCCTGCTCGCGGCGTTCGTGCCGATCACGGCGTTCTTCCTGCTCACGGGCGCCAACTACTATTTCCAGCACCTGCTCCACATCGCCATCGCGGGCGTCGCCGGGTTGTTTGGGATGTTCGCGCTGCACGACGGCCTGGCGGTGATTTGCGAGAAGCGCAACGTCTACCCGCGGCGCGCGCTCACCATGATGCGCATCTGGGCGGTGCTGTTCGCGTTCGTCGGCATTCAGATGGCGTGGAACCTGCGGCCGTTCTTGAGCGACCGCCGCGAGCCGTTCCAGGTGATCGGCCACTACCAGGGAAACTTCTACGCGGCGGTCATCTTTGCCGTGAACAAGTTGCTGTCGGGAGAGCCCAAGCCGCTCGCGACTCCGCCGCCGGCCCGAACCGTGCCGGACCTGTTCCCTCAGGACTCGCAGGCCAAGCGGCCATGACGCCGCAGCACGGTCCGGTGCCGGGGAACGAAATCCTGACGCTCGAGGAGGTGGCGGATTACCTGCGGCTCACGCCGCAGACCATCT
>DATFGN010000055.1:0-2871 GCA_035249405.1 Gemmatimonadales bacterium | reverse complement strand
CAGGAGTTGCGGCAAGTCCTGTGACGGGCGGCGTCCGAGCGCGATGTCGACCATCGTGCCCACGAGAAACCGCACCATCCGGTGCAGGAAACGATCGGCTTCGATTGTGAAGGTCACGCCCGTCCCGTCCGCTCGCGGTGCCCAATGGGCGAGCGCCACGCGGCATCGGTAGTCGGGTTTCTCCGCGCCGGCGGCCGCGAGCCCGCGGAAGTCATGCTCGCCGGTCAAGGTCGCCGCTGCGGCCTCCAAGGCACCCGGTTCGAGTGCGCGCCCGAGCGCCCACTCGTACGGGCGCCGGAACGGTGAATGACTCGCTGCGTCCGTCCCGATCACGTAGCGATATCGGCGCGCCGTGGCGCTGCGCCGAGCGTTGAATCCAGGACACATCGCGTGCACCTGCGCGACCCAGATGTCCCGCGGCAAGAGCCCATTCAACGCGCGACCGAGACCGGCAACATCCCCCGTCCATCGATCCTCGACACCGAAACTTACCGCCTGGCCGAGGGCGTGGACGCCGGTATCAGTCCGGCCCGCGCCCGTCGCGGCGATACGGCGACCCATCAGACGCTCCAGCACGGCCTCGAACTCCGCCTGCACCGTACGTCCTGTCGGTTGGCGCTGCCAACCGACGAACTGCCCTCCGTCGTACTGGATCACGGCGAGGAAGGGCCGGCTCGTCACGAGCACAAGATATTGAAGCAGGATGGGCCATTTCAAGCCACCTAACCCATTGTCCCATTTGACAGAAGCCGTTTTTGGGGGGTAGCTTTTGCCTGCCATCCGCCTACGTATGACTTACGATCCCGCCGCTCCCCTGACCCCCCTCGAGCGGGCGATTCAGCGACTGGCCAACCGCGAGTCCCTAAGCGAGTCCCTCACGGCCGCTGTGTTCGCGGTCGTGATGCGAGGCGAGGCGACGGCCGCGCAGATCGGTGGGGTACTGCTGGCCCTCCGCTTGAAAGGGGAGACGGCCGACGAGGTGGCCGGAGCTGCGCGGGCCCTGCGTGACGCGATGGTCCGCGTAGAGATCGAGGCACCGCACCTGGTGGATACCGCCGGAACCGGCGGGGGAGCGGTGACCACGTTCAATATCTCGACGGGTGCCGCCCTCATCGCCGCCGGCGCCGGCGCGACGGTCGCCAAGCACGGCAACCGCTCCTTCACGTCGCAGTGCGGGTCTGCGGATGTCCTCGAAGCCCTCGGGGTTTCCGTCGGACTGGATGCGCCCGGTGCGACCCGCGTGCTCAGGGAAGCCGGCGTGGCGTTTCTGTTCGCGCCCAACTTCCATCCTGCGATGCGACATGTGGCGCCCGTTCGCAAGGAGCTGGGGGTGACGACCCTGATGAACCTGCTCGGCCCCCTGGCCAATCCTGCCGGCGTCCGGCGCCAGGTTGTAGGCGTGGCCGATCCCGAACGGGGCCCGCTCGTGGCTGAAGCCCTGAGCCGCCTGGGAGCCGAGCACGCGATGGTCGTCCATGGCCGAATCGGGATGGACGAGGTGTCGCCGGTCGGGGAGACGGACGTCTGGGAAGTGTGCAACGGGGCGATCGAGCGCTGGACGATCACGCCGGACCGGTACGGTCTGGCGGCTGCGGATGGAGCGGCGTTGCGCGGCGCTGCGCCGAGTGAGAATGCGAGCCGTCTCACTGGGTTGCTGAGCGGGGCTGACGACGCGCCAGGGAGGGCGGCGCTGCTCTTGAACGGGGGAGCGGCGATCTACGTGGCGGGAATCGCCGAGTCCTACGATGCGGGCATCGAGCGAGCGCGAACCGCCCTCGATTCCGGTGCCGCCCGAGGCGCGCTGGAGAAGCTGCGACGCGCGAGCCCTAGTACTTCCTGATGACTCCCAGAACGACGCCCTGGACCAGTACGTCGCGCTCGTTCACGCGGATCGCCGCCATCTCGGCGTTGGCGGGCTGCAACCGGATCCAACCGCCGGGCTCGCGGAAGTACTTCTTGACCGTGGCGCTCTCACCGCCAACCAGGGCGACGACGGTCTCGCCGTTATCCGCATGATCGCGCTCGTGCACGACGATGAAGTCGCCGTCGCGGATCTGCTCGTCGATCATCGAGCGGCCTTGGACCTTGAGCACATAACTCCGGCCCCTGCGGGGCAGGAGCGTGTCCGGGACCGCCAGGCTGTCGCTGGCATCGCTGAGCGCTTCGATTGGCTGGCCGGCCGCGACCAGTCCGAGCAGGGGAAGCTCCGTTGCGCCCGTGTGCCCCCGCGGTGGCACCACCTCGATCGCTCGGCTCTCGTTCGGGGTCCGGCGGATGTAGCCCTTGCGCTCGAGGTTGGTGAGATGCTCGTGGACCGTCGCCAGGGACTGGAATTGGAATCGCCCGGCTATCTCTTCGAAGCTGGGCGCATACCCACGCTCGTCGATGTACGACGTGAGATAGTCCAGGATCTCGCGCTGACGGCGGGTGAGCGGCATACGGTCCCCCGAAGATTGGCCGAAGAATAATGTACCCGAATATCGACCGAACGCAAGCATGCCCGTAGCCTGGCTGGATGAACTCGTCGCTACCGCCGCAGCGCGTGTCAAGCTGCTACGAGCCCAGGCTCGGGACTTGGAGGGCCAGGCGGCCCGCAGCCCGGTCCCACCATTGTTTCAGCTCAAGACGCCGGACGCAACGGTAGGCATTATCGCTGAGATCAAGCGCCGGTCGCCGTCGGCGGGCAGCATACAGGAGCGGCTCGATCCGGTCGAGCATGCCCGCGCGTATGCCGACGGGGGCGCGGTCGCCATCTCCGTGCTGACCGAGGAATCGGGATTTGGCGGATCGCTGGATGATCTGCACAGCGTCTCCCAGGCCGTCACCGTTCCGGTGCTCCGGAAGGACTTCCTGATCGACGAGCTGCAGCTG
>DATFGN010000054.1:0-2788 GCA_035249405.1 Gemmatimonadales bacterium | reverse complement strand
GCCTACGAGCGGGGCCTCGCCGTGATCAATGCGGCCGTGCCGGACGCGCCCCGCGTCGCGCAGCGCATCGATATGGGTGGGGCGGCCGTGAACGTGGATGCGCGCGGTTCGACGGCCCTCGTATCGGTGACAGGAGCCGAGCCGGCGCTCGTGCTGGTCGACCTGACCGGCCCGCAGGCGCGGATCGTCCACCGCTTTCCATTGCCGGTGGGCAGCCTGCCCACCGGCGTCGCGCTCGGGGAGCAGACCGTCATCGTGGCCGCCCGCGATCAGGGTGTCCTCGTGTTCCCGCGGTGAGATCGCTCACCGTGCACTTCATTCTTCTGGAGGAGAGATGAAACGCGGATCGTTCGCGGCGCCCGTCGTCGGCGTCGCCATCATGCTGGCTGGGTGCAAAAAAGGTGAGCAGCCGTCGCAGCAAATGGGTGCCATGGGGATGGGCGGAGCGGACTATACGGTCGTCGTGAAGAGCACGTGGACGGCGGTCACCCATCCGTTCGAGTATCCCGCAGCCAGTGCGCTGAGCGGGCCGCATTTCTCCGGTCTCATCGGCGCGTCGCATAACGCGAGCTACGGGGTGTTTGCCGAGGGCACGCCGCCGACGCCCGGGCTCGAGCGGCTGTCGGAGGAGGGGAAGCACAACCCGCTCGACGATGAAATCCGCGCGGCCATCGCGGCCGGCACGGCCGGGGTCCTGGTCGAAACGGGGCCGCTACGCGACTTCACCGACTCGCTCGTGGCCACGGTGCACGTCGATTCACTGCACCCGATGGTCTCGATGGTGATGATGGTCGCTCCCAGTCCGGACTGGTTCACGGGCGTCTCGAACGTGAACCTGATGGAAAACGGTCAGTGGGTGGCGTCGAAAACGTTCGATTTGCTCGCGTGGGATTCCGGCGGCGACAACGGCACGACCTACAAAGCTCCTGACATGGACAACAACCCGAAAAAGCCTACGTCCCGTGGAATGACGCCGCATTTCGTGATCAACGGGTCGGTGGTTCCGGTGGGGACGCTGACGATCACCAGGCAATAACGCTGCTACCGTCCCAGCCGTCCGACCACAGCCGGGCGGCTGGGCCCCGCGGGGTTCATTTGAACTGCGCGAAGCCCACAGTGTGACCGCCCGGCTCGCGCACGTAGATCTCCGTGCTGCCGTAGAAGGTCTCGTGCCTCGGCTTCACGACCGGCGCGCCGGCGAGCGCCTTCTCGACCGCATCTAGGTCGTCGACCTGAATGAACAGCGTGATCGAGCGCCCAGCCAGCTCGGCCGCGGCGCTCGGGTTGTCGGCCAGGACGCTCGCCTTGGTCTGGTACATGACCTCGACGGCGCCCCGCTTCGCGCTCGCAAACACGAGCTTGCCGTCCGGCCCGGGCACCTGGTTCTCGGCGGTGAACCCGAACCGATCCACCCAAAACGCGAGGCCGGGCTCGACCGCATCCACTATCAGCACAGGGGTGAGCTGGTTCAGCGTTGGGGCAGGCATGCTGTCAGGATAGGCGGCTCATGGTTCGGGCGCCAGACGGCGTCAAACTGCAGCACGGACGCGTTACGGCCGGGAACGAGGTTCACCGCGGAATGAATTGGGTTACTTTTTTGGCGTTGAGTGTACCATTGGAGCGTAAACGCATGAAACCCGCCCTTCCATACTCCGGCTCCGCCCGCGTCTTCGTCGCCCTCCTGGCGGTTACCGCCTGCGCGGCGACGCGGCAGGCTGGGCAATCGGTTCCGGTCGCGCACGCCACGCCGGCCACGGTCGACACCGGCCCGGCCCGCTACACCCCCGCGGACGTGCACTTCATGTCCGGCATGATTCTCCATCACGCCCAGGCGATTCTCATGGCCGGCTGGGCGCCCACGCACGACGCCAATGCGTCGGTGCGCGCGCTGTGCGAGCGCATCGTCGTGGGCCAGCGTGACGAGATCGCGTTGATGAGCCGCTGGCTCGCCGAGCGTCAGGAGCCAGTTCCCGACCCGGCGCACGCCATGATGCCGGGCATGCCGCACGCGATGCTGATGCCGGGCATGCTGACCGATGCGCAGCTGGCGCAGCTCGATTCGGCGCGGGGAGCGACGTTCGACCGGCTGTTCCTGCAGTTCATGATCCAGCATCACCAGGGCGCTATCACCATGGTCAACGAGCTGTTCGGCTCACAAGGCGGCGGCGAAGAGGACAACGTCTATCGTATGGCCGCCAATGTGTTCGCCGATCAGACCACCGAAATCGAGCGCATGCAGCGGATGCTTGCGCCGCTACTGTTCCAGGGCAGCACCCCTCCATGACCCTTACACAGGATTCCGCTATGGGCTTTTCGACACCGGCTCGCCGTCCGCTCCGGTCCCTTTCGCTCACGCTCGCCGCGTTGACGCTGGCAGCCTGTTCTTCCTCTTCCTACTCCGGGACCGGCCAGAGCGCCGCGGCCGTGGCGCCCAGCCGGGATCCACGGGTCGGCCTGCGCGCGGGATTTGCGGACGCCGGTCAAGCCGCCTGGAACCTGCGGCTTGTCTCGAATACGCCGTCGTCGGAGAAGTTCAAAGGCATCACCAACTCCGATATCTCGTTCTCACAGAACTACGCGATTCAGGGGAACTACAACGGCTTTCAAGTCTGGGATATTTCCAATCCTGCCACACCGACCCTGAAGATCGGGTATCTCTGCCCCGCATCGCAGAGCGACGTGTCGGTGTTCAAGAACCTGCTGTTCGTGTCGGGTGAAGGCCGGGGCGGCCGGCTGGACTGCGGCACCCAGGGCGTGAACGACTCGGTGAGCGCGGATCGGCTGCGCG
>DATFGN010000053.1:0-2037 GCA_035249405.1 Gemmatimonadales bacterium | reverse complement strand
TCCCGAGGAGTATGGCGGCCTGGGACTGAGCCAGACGAGCTACACCCACGCGATCGGCCTGGTGACGAGCCAGGACGGCAACCTCACGGCGCTGCTCTCCGCGGCCCAGTCGATCGGCGTGCCGACGCCCCTCAAGCTGTTCGGGACCCCGGAGCAGAAGCAGAAGTATCTCCCGCGGCTGGCGAAGGGCGCGATCTCCGCGTTCGCGCTGACCGAGCCCAACGTCGGGTCGGATCCCGCCGCGATGACGACCACCGCGACCCTGTCGCCCGACGGAACCCATTACGTGCTGAACGGCGAGAAACTGTGGTGCACCAACGGCACGATCGCCGAGCTCATGGTGGTCATGGCCCGAACCGGGCCCCGGAAGATCACCGCGTTCATCGTCGAGACCGCGTGGCCCGGGGTCGAGGTTGCCCAGCGGCTGCACTTCATGGGGCTCAAGGCGCTGGAGAACGGAATCATCCGGTTCCACGACGTGAAGGTTCCGGTCGAGAACGTGATCTGGGGCGACGGCAAAGGTCTCAAGCTGGCTCTGGTGACGCTGAACACGGGGCGGCTCACGCTCCCGGCGTCCTGCGCGGCTGCCGGCAAGCGTTCGCTGGAGATTGTCCGGCGGTGGGCGGCGGAGCGGGTGCAGTGGGGCCAGCCGATCGGCCGGCACGACATGATCGCGCAGAAGATCGGTCGGATGGCGGCGGACGTGTTTGCAATGGAGGCGGTCTCCGACCTCGCATCGCTGATGGCGGATCGCGGGAACGCCGACATCCGGCTCGAGGCGGCGATGGCGAAGATGTGGAACACCGAAACTGCCTGGCGCATCGCGGACGACACCCTGCAGATCAAGGGGGGCCGCGGATACGAGACGGCGGACAGCCTGCGAAGCCGGGGTGAGCGCCCCGAGCCGGTCGAGCGGATGATGCGCGACATGCGCATCAACCTGATCTTCGAGGGTTCCAGTGAGATCATGCGGCTGTTCATCGCCCGCGAGGCGGTGGACACGCACCTTCGGGTGGCGGGGGCGCTGATCGACCCCAAGACCCCGACATCGGCGAAGATCCAGAGCCTGCTCCGTTCCGGCGTCTACTATGCGACCTGGTATCCTCGCCTGTACCTCGGCTGGAGCGGCGCACCCCGGTACGCCGAGTTCGGACCGCTCGCGACCCACATCCGGTTCGTGAACCGGTCTGCGCGCCGCCTCGCCCGGACCCTGTTCCACTGCATGCTCCGGTTCGGCCCCAAGCTGGAGAAGCGGCAGCAGGTGCTGGCTCGGCTCGTGGAAATCGGGTCCGAGCTCCTGGCGATCACGGCGGCGTGTTCCCGGGCCCACGCGATGGTACAGGCGGGTCAGGGAGAAAGTGGGAGCCCGGTGGAGCTGGCCGATCTGTTCAGCCGCCATGCGCGGAGACGGGTGGAGGACAAGTTCCGAGCCGTCTGGTCCAACGACGATACCGCGACGTATCAGGCTGCTCAGCGGGTGTTGCGGGGCGAGTTCGCCTGGCTGGAGAGCGGAATCGTCGAGGAACGATGACTTTCCCTTCCAAACCGCTACATTATCCGCATGCCCACGGCAGAAGGCCGCACGCTTCCCTTCACCGGCCCCGAATCGATCGATTCGGCCGTGCTGGAGACGTTCGCCTATCAGGGACCCGAGCAGGAGATCGTCACGGAGACGTCTGAGTTCTCCGCCGTGTGCCCGTACAGCGGCCTCCCGGACTACGCCACGCTCACGATCCGGTACACCCCGTCGGACCGCTGCGTCGAGCTCAAGAGCCTCAAGTACTATGTGACGAGCTTCCGGAACGTCGGCATCTTCCAGGAGCACGCGACGGCGCGGATCGCCGAGGACCTGTTCCGGGTGCTGGCGCCACGTCGCCTCGTTGTCGCGACGCGCTATAACGTGCGCGGCGGTTTCGACACGACCTGCACGGTGGACCTGCCCCAGCGGAGGTAGCCCGGGCTGCGCCGCCTCAGTTGGTGGTCACTCGCTGGCTCGGCCGGTTGGGCACTCGCTCGGGCGCACTCTTCGGACCTCTC
>DATFGN010000052.1:0-6947 GCA_035249405.1 Gemmatimonadales bacterium | reverse complement strand
CATACGGCCCAGGAGCTGGCGACAGGCCTGGGGCAGCAGCGGGAGCTGGCAGAGTCCGCGCGCGGTGAGAGTGCCAAGGCTTCGGATCAGGCTGGGGCGCTGCGCACGCGCGCCGAGCTCATGCAGGTCGACGCTCGACGGCTGGTCAACGCTGCTGAGCGTGGCCGCGAGCGGGTGGCGCGAGCCAACCAGACGTTGCGCACGGTCGGCGAAGAGGTCCGAGCGACGGCCGCGACCGTAGCCGGTCTGTCCGGGATGTCCGATCGGATCGGCGGGTTCGCCCAAGCCATCGCCCGGATCGCCCGGCAAACTCATCTGCTGGCGCTGAATGCAGCGATCGAAGCCGCTCGGGCCGAGGAGCGCGGCGAGGGATTCGCCGTGGTGGCGGACGAGGTGCGCGCGCTCGCGGCCGAAGCAGCCCGCTCGGCACGCGAGGTCGCGGAGCTGGTGACGGAGTTGCGGGTGGGGATCGACGCGGCCGCGCGGGCCATGCAAACCGGCGAGACGCAAGTACGGGACATCGGTGCCGTCGCCGCGGAAGCCGACGGGGCGCTGCTCGAGCTGCACCAAGGCGTACAGCTGATCGGCGACCTCGTGAATGCCACCGCCGATGTCTCGCGCAGCCAGGCCGGCCGCCTGTCCGATCTTGCGCGCGCGCTGCAACAGGTTGCCACGATTTCGAGCACGTCTTCGGAGAGCGCCGACCGCGCCGCGTCGTCCACGCGTTCGCAGATCGGCTCGATGAGCGACTTGAGCGCCACCTCGCAGCAGCTGGCCCAGCTCGCCGAGCGCCTGCGCGGCAGCATTGCGCGGTTCTCCGTGCTGCGACCGGAACAGGCCACCGCCGAGCATCGCGCCGTCACGTCGGAGCACCGCGCCAGTCCCGTCTCGACGCCCGGCGCCTGAGGATTCACCCCGTCCGGAAGGCCGTCCGTGCGTCCGATCCTTGGTCCCCACCAGCGTAGAGGGGGCGGAACGCCCGGAACGTCTCCCGGTACGGGGTGACGAGCAGATCCACGTAGCGCGCCAGCGCGACGTCGAAGGGGAACCGACGCCGGTATTCACCCGCGGTCACTCCGAGCATGGCCTTCAGGTGCCGGCTGAAGCTCTGCGGCGAAGAGAAGTCGAGCCGGTAGGCGACGTCGGCTACCGACAAACCGGGATTCCGGAACAGGTACGCCGCGTACACCAGCCGCATTGCCGCCAAGTAGGTCTTGGGCGAGGGAAGCTGCGCCCGCAGAAACCGCGACATGAGGGTGCTTGCCGGGAGCCGGAGATGCCGGGCCAGACCGCGCACCGTCCGGATGGCGGGTGCGAGTCGGACCAACGCCTCGAAAAAGAGGCGCGTGTCTTCCGGGATCTCGTCTCCCAACGATGGGATGAGGCGCTGGAGAATTCGGGCAGCTACCGGCGAAGCCGGGTGGCCGACCAGCTCGCGTAGACGCCGCCAACCCCCGGGCTCGGTGCAATCGACGGCAGCGCGCACTCCGCTGGCGCCGAGGCGGAGCAAGGTCTCGGTCGAGTGGTGATCGTGACGCGACACCAATGCGACAGCCGGTATGGCCGGGAATTCCCGGACCAGCCGTGCGACGGTCGGGAGCTCCTCTCCCCCACACCGGTGCACCGACAGGACGACGGCATCCACCCGGCGACGGCGTGCCGCCGTGAGCACCTCGCGACACGATTCGGCGTGGAGCGAAACGAAGCACCCGTCACCTACCGCCTCGAAGCGTTGGCGCTCGGCCGGTGGCAACAACGTGCACACGGTGACCATGCGCCACGACGATAGACCGCCCGGCTCAAAGCGGGGTCAAGCACCGCCTGGCCGGCTTCAAGTCGCGATCAACGGATGATGGCCGCGATCACGCCAGGAGCGCCTGGTAGATGTCCCAAGCGCGATCACTGAAGCACACGAATCGCACCAGGGTGAGGCTCGTCGGTTGAGCCACAACGTCGCGCACCGTCGCGACGGCGATCTGCGCCGCCGCTTCGATCGGATACCCATACGCGCCGGCGCTGATCGCCGGGAAAGCGATGGACCGAAGCCGGTGCGTCGCCGCTACCGTAAGCGACCGCGCGTAACAACTGCGCAGCAGCACGGCCTCGCCGTGGCGCCCGCCGTTCCACACCGGACCCACCGTGTGGATCACATATGGCGCGGGTAATCGGTATCCCTGAGTGAGACGGGCTTCACCGGTGGGGCAACCACCCAGCGTCCGGCATTCCTCGAGCAGCTCCGGGCCGGCGGCGCGATGGATGGCACCGTCCACGCCGCCGCCGCCCAACAACGAACTGTTTGCAGCATTCACGATCGCATCTACGGCCTGCCGCGTGATGTCCCCGTGGACCGCTTCGAGCGACGTCACGGCTCCGTCGACGGCGCCTTGACAAAGTCACCCTGCCCGGGCCAGGTGAGATGGTCGACGCGACCATCGGCGTTGAGCACGAAGGTCAACAAGTCGAAGCCCTGCTCCGGGTCCTGCCACGACGCCTTGAAGGTGTCGAAGTGCCAGTGCGAGAGAGCGCCGGTGAAGTAGGGGCCAAAGCGGATGACCAGGGCTCCGCTCTCGCCTGCCACGGTGACATCGCCGTACATCTCGCTCCGGTAGTTGCCGACGTACGCCTCGAGGTTGAGTGACGGCTTGGTCCCATTGACGCGATCGCGTTCTTGTTTCGCCCGATCGGCGCTGTCGCGCGCCATTCCGGCGTCACGCACGGCGCGGTACGCGCCGCTCCAATCCGTCACGGCGCCACCCAGGTAGGCATCGACCACTCGCAGGAACAGGGCTGTCGTCAACGCGCGTCCGGGCTCCCCGCCATTGGTCAATACGACGACCCCGAGACGCTGTTCGGGCACAAGGCCCACCGCAGCGCGGAAGCCGTCAATCGCGCCTAAATGGCTGACGAGTTTTTGGCCGCGGTAGTCCGAGAGAAACCAGCCGAGCCCATACGCCTGGAAGTGCGTGGAAGGCCGCAACCGTTCAGTGACGGTATCGAGCGGGATGATAGTCTGCGGAGACCACATTTCCTTGATCACGGCCGCCGAAAGCAACCGCCGGCCGTCCACCTCACCACGGCCGAGTTGCAGCCGGATCCACTGGGCCATATCCAGCACGTTGGAGTTGATCGAGCCAGCCGGCCCAATGTTGTCGATGTTGCGCCACGCAATGGCACGCTCGCGGCCATCGAATCGTTCGTGAGGGGTGGCCACGTCGCCTAGAGAATCGAGTCGCGTGACGCTGGTCGTGGTCGCCGTCATCCCGAGCGGCGCGAAGATGCGCGCGCGCACAAACTCATCCCAGGCGGTCCCGGTCACCGCTGGAACGATCTCCCCCGCGGCCAGGAACATGATGTTCTGGTAGCCATAGCGACTGCGGAAGCTCCAGCTCGGCTTCAAGAACCGGATCCGGCGCAGCACTTCGGCTCGATCGTACGGCGTGGCGTACCAGAGACCGTCCCCCCGCATCAGCCCGCTGCGGTGGGTGAGCAGATCGCGCACCGTCAACTCGCGGCTCACGTAGGGGTCGGAGAGCATGAAGCCTTTGAGGTAGCTCGCCGCCGGCTCATCCCAGGCGACCTTACCGGAGTCGACCAGCATGCCAAGCACCGCGGCCGTGAACGCCTTTGTGCACGATCCAATGGCGAAGATCGTGTGCGGAGTCACGGCTGCGCCTGTGCCCAGCCGGCGCACACCGTAACCGCGGGCGAAGACGATTGAATCGTCCTTCACCACCGCGATCGCGAGCCCTGGGATTTCCCACCGTTCGACCGCCGCCGCCGCGTAGGCGTCGAGTCCCTTCAAGGAGGCGGGCACGCGACCCTGCGCGGCCGACGGCAGTGTCGGCCCGAGCACCAGAACGACGAGCATCATCAAGCGGATCATAGGCTTGCCGCCAAGCTACCTTCCGCTGGTCGCTCGGCAACGGCATCTTTCGCGGCCACAACGGAAGAGGGTCGATGGCCCGTCGGGACCTCATTGAACGCGTCCGCAAAGCCCTTGGGGACCGCTACGAGGTTATCACCGCCGTGGGCCGGGGGGGGAACGCTTCCATTTTCGGGGCGTTCGACAAGGCCGGAAACCGGGTCGCCATCAAGGTCATGCACCCGGAGCTCGCCGTTTCGGTAGCCGCCGACCGCTTCCTGCGAGAAATCCGCTACGCCAGCAGGCTCCACAACCCGCATATCGCGCCGTTGCTGGACAGCGGCGAGACCGACTACCTGCTCTGGTTCGTGATGCCGTATGTGCCGGGCGAATCGTTGCGGGCGGCGCTGCGTCGAGAGCGGCGCCTAGCGCTGGAGGTCGCGGCACGCATGGGCTGCGAAATTCTGGAGGCGCTGGCACACGCGCACGCCGAGGGCCTGGCGCATCGCGATATCAAACCCGACAACATCGTCCTGTCCTCCGACGGGGCCATCCTCGTCGACTTTGGAATCGCCCGGGCCATCGCGCAATCCGGCGAAGATCGTGTCACGCGAAGTGGTTTTGTCGTCGGGACCGAGGAGTACATGAGCCCCGAGCAGGCCGCAGGCGCCGATGAAGTCGATGGCCGCACCGATCTGTATTCGCTCGGGATTGTGTTGTTCGAATCCATCGCCGGCCGGCCGCCGTTCACCGGCCCCAGTGCGGCCGCCGTGATCGACATGCAGCAGCATCATGAGCCGCCGAACGTGCACGACCTCCGGAACGACGTCCCGGCGCCGCTGGGCGACGTCATCGCCCGCTCGTTGCGCAAGAAACCAGCGGAGCGTTGGCAAACGGCAGACGAAATGCGGCAGGCGCTGCTCCCCTACAGCCTGACCGCCGGATGAACGACCCGCTGTTCGAGCAGTTCAGTGTGGCGGTCGCCGGGCGCTACACCCTGGTCCGCGAGCTCGGTGCGGGCGGCATGGGAGCCGTCTATCTCGGCACCGACGTCAAGCTCGGGCGCGAGGTAGCGATCAAAGTGCTGCCGCCCACGACCCGCGCTCACCTCGGGCCGGAGCGGTTTCAGCGGGAAGTGCAGCTCGCGGCCAAGCTGTCCCATCCACACATCGTGCCGCTGTTCGAGGCGGACGAAGTCGACGGCTTCCTCTACTACGTCATGGAATACGTGGAAGGGGAATCGTTAGCGCAACGGCTGCAGCGGGAAGGCCCGCTTGGGCTGGACGAGGCGATCCGGATCGCGGCCGAGGTCGGCGACGCGCTTCAGTATGCGCACGAACGGGGCATCGTGCACCGCGACATCAAACCTGCCAACATCATGCTGTCGGGGGGTCATGCCCTCGTTACCGACTTCGGCATCGCCAAGCAATTGGACGAAGCGGAACAAGGTCTGACCCTGACGGGGACCGGCGTGACGGTCGGCACCGCCGCCTACATGAGCCCGGAGCAGGCGAGCGGTGAGAAGCGGATCGATGCCCGCAGTGATGTGTACGCGCTCGCCGCGGTCCTGTACGAGATGCTCGCCGGCGAGCCACCGTTCACCGGGCCCAGCGCGCAGGCGATCGTGGCCCGGATCATCGTCGATGCCCCGCGACCGATCCGCACCGTGCGGCCCAATACCCCCCCGCACATTCAGGATGCGTTGCTGCGCGCCCTCGCCAAAGTCCCCGCCGATCGGCCGGCGTCGGTCAAGGTGTTCATCGACACGCTCGCACGTCCCACGGCGGAGCGACCGGCAACCCCGTTGCACCGCCGCCGACCGCTCGTCATCGGATTGGCCGTAATCGCCGTCGCCGTCGCGGCGATTGCGTTGACCAAAGCCTTCAAACCCAAACCGGGTCCACCGGCCCGCCCGGCCGGCATGGTGCTCGTTCCGGCCGGGCGTTACCCCGTCGGTGGAGCCGCTAGCCGCCCCGCTCGGACCGTAACGCTCGACTCCTTTTACCTGGATTCGACCGAAGTGACGGTCGCCGCCTATCGGCGCTTCTTGGACTCGACGGGCGGCGACGCCCCCTGGCGCGGCGCGCCGCCCTCCGACTGGCCGGCGACCGGAATCCTGTGGACCGAGGCGCAGCGATTCTGCGGCTCGCGCGGCGCGGTGCTCCCCACTGAGGATCAATGGGAGGCGGCCGCACGTGGCCTTGAGGGGTGGCGCTATCCGTGGGGTGATTCCTGGGATCGCGGTCGCGCCAACGCCGGGGCGGTGGCGGATACGCTGAAGCCGGTCGGAGGATTCCCGCTGGGCCGGTCCATCACGGGCGCCGTCGACATGATTGGCAACGCGTGGGAGTGGGTCGCCACCGAAGATACGGGCTCGGACGGCGTGCTCCGCCACGTGATCAAGGGGGGAGCCTTCAATACGTCGCCGAGCCGCGCGACCGCCAGCCAGCGCTTCACGTACCCGGATGAGCGACGCTGGTTGTGGAACACCGGCTTTCGTTGTGCCCGCACAGCGGCCATCGGAACACGCTAGCGTGACGGGGCGTCTCGGTCGTTGCGGCGCGTTGCTCCTGACCGGCCTCGCGGCATGCCAGCCGCAAACCCGTCGACTGCTGCTGCTGGACGAAGCGCTCACGCAGGCCACCGAGCTCGAAACGACGGCCAGACCATGGCGCGACGCCGGCTATCGCGTCGAATACCGTCGCTACTATCCCCACCTCACCCGTGCCGACCTCGAGCGCTATCGAACCGTCATGATCCTGGGCGGGCGGCGGCCCGCCACCGGATCCGACGCACTCGACGTCGGGGACCTGGCCATGTTGACGGAGTGGACACTGCGCGGCGGCGTCGTGGTCCTGGGGTATCCCGCCGAAGGGGAAGGCAGCTTTGATCGCTGGTTGATGAACCAATGGCTCGCCTGGACCGGCGCCGGGATCACCATCGGTGATGTCGCCTTGCGTGACGCAGCTCACCCGTCCACCGCGCCGCGCGCCGTGGCCGTGTTGAACACCGGACTGCGTGGCACCGGGTTCGGTGCCTTTCCCGCGGGGATTAGCAACCTCCTCGTCGTCGACGATCCGGCATC
>DATFGN010000051.1:0-9930 GCA_035249405.1 Gemmatimonadales bacterium | reverse complement strand
GAGAGGTCTCCGCTGGCGACACGAGTCGCGATCCCCCCGGCGGCTCGCACCGGCGCCGCGACCTGGTTGTTGAGCCACCGCCCGACCCCGAGCATCAACACGATGATGAGGGCGAACATGAGCACCGCACCCAACCAGACGGAGCGTTGCACCGCGCGGGCTGCCGCGTACGCGGTCGTCGTCGGTTGATGGAGGAGGATCCAATAGTGCCCCTGATTGGCCGGAAACCGTCCCCGGGCGGCAGGTGCGGAGACGATGAGCTCGGGACCCCGCGTAGTGGAGAGAACCTGGCGTTGCGGGCGATCGGGGTCGAACAGCGTCCGATCGCCCGGCACCTCTCGCAACTCGGCCTGGTCTGGGCCGAACAGCAGGTTGCCATGCTCGTCCACGAGCTGGAGATAGGCGCTGTCGCCGAGGGTGGAGGAGGAGAGCAGGGAGCCGAGGCGATCGAGCGGATAGACGGCGGTGAGCACACCGACCGGGCGGCCACCCTCAGAGGCTCGAATCGCGACGGCGTAGCGGACCCTGACCGAGCTGGTGGCCGAATCGATGACGGGATCGGTCTCGGCGGCCCCGGCCTCCACAGCCCGCTGCCACACCGGGTCGTTCCCTTGCCAGAACAGGTCGGGCCGGCTCGATCCGACCACCGTCAGCCCGTATCGCTCGGTGAAGGCCACGTCGGTGAGATCCGATCCTCCCGGATAGCCCCGGACGAGCTGCTGCACCGTGGCTTCGCTGCCGAGCTGATGCGATGTCCCGAACCGTTCTTCGAGGGTCTGCGGCGGCACGCGGTCCAGCTGCCGGTCCGACACGGTTCGACCGGCGTCGACCGCCGCCCGAACAATGAACGGATTGAGTGCGAGCCGGTCGGCTTCGCGATGGCGCTCGCGGATATAGGTCGCGACGAGATCCGCGGCGCGCGCGGCGACTTCGGTGCCGCGTTGATCGGCGAGTCGTTCCAGCGTCACCGCTGCCGCCCGGGCGCCGAGCCACCCCAGCGCGAGCAGCACTACGAGGGTGGCTCCAGCGGCCGAGAGCATGAATCGCTGGAGCTGGACTCGCAGGGTTGTAGCCATGGGCTGGTGGCGCAAAGTATTCCGGGTTTCTCGGCGGAGCAAGTCTGTGTAATTTCAGACACTTATGCCGCCTGTCCCGAGCTATGACCCGCAAGCCGTGGAAGCCCGCTGGCAACAGCATTGGGCGGAACGTCACACGAACGAGCCCGATCTCGATCGACCGGTGCGGCCGTTTTACAACCTGATGATGTTCCCCTACCCCTCGGCCGAGGGGCTCCATGTAGGCAACATGTTCGCCTTCACCGGGGCGGACATTTTCGGCCGCTTTCAACGGCTGCAGGGCTTCGACGTGTTCGAGCCGATGGGGTTCGACGCGTTCGGGATTCACTCGGAGAACTACGCGCTCTCGGTCGGAACGCACCCGGGGAAGCTGATCCCGCAAAACATCGCCACGTTCACCCGGCAGCTGCGTCGCTTCGGCGGCATGTTCGATTGGCGGCACGAGCTGGCGACCACCGACCCCGGCTACTACCAGTGGACGCAGTGGCTGTTTCTCCAGCTCTTCAAGGGCGGGCTGGCGTACCGCAAGCGGGCCGCGGTGAACTGGTGCCCGAAAGACAAGACCGTGCTCGCCAACGAGCAGGTCATCAACGGCCGCTGTGAGCGCTGCGACACACCGGTCGAGCAGCGGTTTCTCGACCAGTGGTTTTTCCGCATCACCGATTACGCCGAGCGGCTGCTCAAGAACCTGGACTCGCTGGACTGGTCAGCCTCCACCATCGCGCTGCAGCGCAACTGGATCGGGAAGAGCGATGGTGCCGAGCTCGTGTTCCGCACGCCCGCGGAGCAGACGATCACCGTATTCACGACACGGCCCGATACCGTGTTCGGCGCGACCTACCTCGTCATGGCTCCGGAGCATCCGGCTGTTGATTCCCTCACGGCCGCCGAGCAGCGGCCCGCCGTGCGGGCCTATCAGCGCGAGGTGCAGGGGAAGGACCTGGTGTCGCGCCGTGTCGGCGGCAAGACCAAGACCGGCGCCTTCACCGGGTCGTACGCGCGGAATCCGGCGACGGGCGAAGCCATCCCCATCTGGATCGCCGACTATGTGCTCATGGACTACGGCACCGGAGCCATCATGGCCGTGCCGGCCCACGATGACCGCGACTTCGAGTTTGCCACGCAGTTCGGCCTGCCCATCAAGCCGGTCGTGGGCATCGAGGGAGCCGAGCTGCCCAGCGTGTCCGAGAATGGCGTACTGATCAACTCGGGCAAGTTCGACGGCCTCGAGTGCCGCGAGGGCGCTCGGCGGATCGTGGAGTGGCTCGCCGGCCAGAAACTCGCGACCCCCAAGGTGCAGTATCGTCTCCACGACTGGTGCATCTCGCGCCAGCGGTACTGGGGACCGCCCATCCCCATCATCTATTGTGACACGTGCGGCCCAGTCGCCGTCCCGGAGCAGGATTTGCCGGTTCTGCTCCCGCCGATCGAGGATTTTCGCCCGGACGACACCGGCATCAGCCCGCTGGCGCGGCACAAGGAGTGGTACAACGTGCCGTGCCCGCAGTGCGGCGCCCCCAGCCGGCGCGAAACCGACGTGTCCGACACGTTCCTCGACTCGTCGTGGTACCACCTGCGCTACCCGTCCACGGAATTCGCCGACCGGGCGTTTGACGCCCAGCGCACCAAGACCTGGCTGCCGGTCACTACCTACATCGGTGGCAATGAGCACGCGGTGCTCCATCTCCTGTATGCGCGATTCATCTCGATGGTACTCAAAGATCAGGGACGGATCGCCTTCGAGGAGCCGTATCCCAAGCTCCGGGCGCATGGTCTGATCGTGAAGGACGGGGCCAAGATGTCGAAATCGCGGGGCAACGTCGTCGTTCCGGACGCCTACATCCAGCAGTGGGGCGCCGACACGTTCCGCATGTACCTGATGTTCCTGGGTCCCTTCCAGGAAGGCGGTGACTTCCGCGACGAAGGCATCACAGGGATTCGCCGGTTCCTGGACAAGGTCTGGGGATTGGCGCATGAGGCGGCGAACGCTCCCCTTCAGGGCGACGCCCTCCCGGCCGCGGTCGCGCGGAAGCTGCACCAGACGATTGCCAAAGTGACGACAGACACCGAGACCCTGGGCTACAACACCGCGATCGCCGCGATGATGGAGTATGTGAACGTCGTCCGGGAGCATGGCGTGACGAGCCGGGAAGCGATTCACCCTCTCATCATCATGCTCGCGCCGTACGCGCCCCACATGGCCGAGGAGCTCTGGGTCGTACTTGGCGGCCAGGGCAAATCGGTGTTCGAGCAGCGCTGGCCTGCGCACGACCCGGGAATCGCCGCGGCCGGAGACGTAGAGATCGCCATCCAGGTCAACGGGAAGCTGCGGGGCCGGCTCGTGGTTCCGCGGGGGATGTCTGAACAGGACGTCGTGGCCAAGGCGCTGGCCGAGGAAGCGGTGCAGAAATTCGTGAACGGAAACGCGGTCCGGAAAGTCGTCTTTGTCCAGGATCGGCTGGTGAATCTCGTCGTCTAGAGGAGTTTCGCGACCAACCCGCCGACGACGTAGCCAACCCCGGCTACGCCCAGCCCCACGACAAACATGTCGAGCCCGCTGCGGATCACGCCGCGGCCGGTGAAAAAGCTGCGCGCCCCCCCGACCGCGAAGTGCGAAAGCATGGCAACAATGAACGCGGTCCAGGCCGCGGCGGGTCCCGGCAGGACGAGAAACGGGGCTACGGGAATGAACGCGCCCACCGCCGTCGCGACGCCCGTGATCCACCCTTCTCGCATCGGGGTGCTGCGTGCGGCCCCGATCTTCAATTCCTCTTTCACGCTCTCCGCGAGCGCCCGTTCTGGGTCGCGGATGACCTGAGCCGCGAGCTGGCGCGCCCGATCAGTTTCGATCCCTTTCGCTTCGTAGACCAGCGCCAGCTCTTCGGCCTCGATCTCCGGCATCAGGCGGATTTCTTCCTTTTCCATTGCGATCTCGTGGGCGTAGACCTCCTGCTCGCTCTTGGCCGCGAGGTATCCGGAGGAACCCATCGAGAGCGCATCGGCGATCATGCCCGCCACGCCCGAGATCATGACGACGTGCGGCGCCACGCTGGCGCCGATCACACCGGCCACGAGCCCAAAGTTGGCCGTGAGCCCATCGTTGAAACCATACACGACGTTGCGCAGGAAGCCGCCCGACTCGGTCTGGTGCCATGGCTCGGCACTCTCACCCGTCAGGCCGGCCAGCGTCCCAGCGTGCTCGGCCGATTCCTTGGCGAGCGTGAGGGATACTCTGCGTGCCGCGTCGCCGGTCGAGTCGCGGTGCAGGTCCATGTAGCCTTTGACCTCGCGGCCTTCCTCCCGCAACAGCAGCGGCAGGAGGTAGCCGGGGCCAAGTCGCTTTCCCACCCACGCCATGATGCGGGCGTTCAGGGATGGCGGGACCGTCGCCGGCGTTGGGTGACCGTGGTCGGCGAGGAGCTTGGACCACAGTTCGGTGTGCCGCTGTTCGACTTCAGCCAGCTTCGCGTACGTCGCCTTTTTCTTGGCATCCGGCTCGACGCTCGCCAGCACCCCATAGAGGAATGCGGCATCGGACTCGTCTTGGTGGTGGTGCAGCCAGGTCTTGAGCTCGGATTCCGGCATGGAGTGAAGATACGGCGTCCATCGGCAAGTTCCTAGATGACAAATAGTTACGGTTCGTGGGGAGCAGGGAGAGGGGAGCGGTCGCCGTCAGTGCGCGTTGGAACCGCTCCCCGCTCCCCGCTCCCAGTTCTGCGACCCTCCCTCGGGGCACCGCATCTAGGTTTACAACACGATGACTTTGTCTCTGACCGTCCCCGACATCCTGGTAGCGCGCGCCAAGGCGGGAGATCTCGAGGCCCTCGAGGCGCTGTATCGCGCCTTTGAGACGCCCGTCTACAACCTGGCGCGGCGCATGTGCCGGACGTCCGAGGATGCCGAAGACGTGTTGCAGGAGACGTTTCTCGAAGTGGTCCGCAGCATCAAATCGTACCGCGGCGAGGGACACCTGTGGGGTTGGGTGCGACGCATCGCGGCATCCAAAGCGTTGATGCGGCTGCGCCACGAGAAACTGCGCGCCACCGACGAGCTGCATGACGAGTCGGCGGGCGGTCCCCCGGCCAGTGTCGGGACCCGCATCGATCTGGAGCGTGCATTTGATCAGCTCTCGGAAACGTCGCGAGCGGTGGTGTGGCTGCACGACGTCGAAGGCTTCACACACGAGGAGATCGCGGAGCAGATGGGCCGGACGGTCAGCTTTTCGAAGTCTCAACTGGCGCGGGCGCACGCGCGACTGCGGCGGTTGTTGGTAGTCGAACCGGAGGTGACATGATGCATTGCACAATGGATGATCTGCTGGCGCTGCGCGACGGGGACGCTTCCGTCTGGGCGCGCCGGCATGTGGAAGAATGCGTGGCGTGCCGCTCGGAGCTCGATGCGTTGTATCAACGCGTCGCACAGCTCAAGGCGTTGCCGGCGCTGCGTCCGCCGCGTGACCGGTGGGGCGTGGTCCGGGAATCGCTCGTCCGGGGCCACGTGCAGCGGCGGCGGCGCTGGGCCGGTTATGGCCTGGCGACGGCCGCCGCCCTCGTCGGCGTGATGGTGATCGGGCCGGCGTTCGGCAACCGCGGCAGCGCCGAAGATTTGGCGCAGGCGAAGCAGCGGTCGGCGCAGCTCGAGTCGACGCTGCAGGAGTTCGATGCGGAAACCCGGGTCATGAGCGGCCGCGAGGCGGAGCTCACGGCCCGGCTCGAAGACCAGATCGCCCAGCTCGACGGGCAACTGGCGGACCTCGACGCCCGCGCGGCGCGCGAGGCTCAGTTGGTGGACTTGTGGCGGCAGCGGGTGCAGCTGATGCAGCAGTTGGTCGAGGTTCGCGTCGCCCGTGCCAAGTACGTGGGCCTCTAACCGGGCCCCTCGAGGAGAAAGACAACCATGATGCGGAAATCAGTGCTGGCCGTGCTGGCTGTGGCCACGATCACGCCGTTGCTTGGGGCGCAGGAACCGCCCCGCCCGCGGAGAACCCCGCGACCTGACGCACGCACGTTCTCGTTCAGCTACAGCGGGAATCGGGCGCGCATCGGTGTGCTCGTCAACACGACCGCCAATAGCGAGACCGATCGCCTGGGCGCCAAGATCGATGGGGTCACTCCGGGCGGACCGGCGGAAAAGGCCGGCCTCAAGGCCGGTGACATCATTACCCGCTTCAACGGAACCTCACTCGCCGGTGCCAGGGCCGATGTCGATGAGTCCGGTCCCGGCCACAAGCTGATCGAGCTGGTCGGCGCGCTCGATGCCGGCGACACCGTTCGCGTCGACTACCGGCGCGGCAGCGAAACGAAAACGACCTCCATCGTCACGGACGAGCAACACCAGAACATCTGGAGCGGCGACGGGCCGATGATCGCGCAGTTCGACCAGATGAAGCGCCCGATGACCCTGATGCAGGAAGGGTTCGGCTTTTGCTTCGGCGACGCCTGGTGCGATCTCGACCTCGTGACGGTGAGCCCGGACCTGGGTGAGTACTTCGGCACCCGCGAAGGGATCCTGGTGGTCCGTGCGGCGAGCGACTCGGCATTGCCGCTCAAGGGCGGCGACGTGATCCTGTCGATCGGAAGCCGGAAGCCCACCTCACCCGCTCACGCGATGCGGATCCTCCGCTCCTATGACGAGGGTGAGAGCGTGTCGATCGAGATCATGCGGCACGAGCGTCGCCAGACCATCAACTGGACCGTGCCGGTGGCCGAAAGCGGCTGGCGCCGGCGCGATCCGCGCGGACGGGGCGAGCAGAGCTTCTGGCGCGTCCAGCCGGATATCGAAGCCCTGACAGCCCCAGCGATGGAACGCCAGATGGAGGAAGTGCAGCGGAGCATGCGGGAGCTGCTGCGCAGCCAGGAACGCCTGCGGTCTGAGCCATTGCGGGCCCTGCGCTCGATGCTGCGTCGATCGAGCACCGCGCTCTAAAACAGCGCAAGGAGCGGGGAGTGGGGAGCGGTTCTGTTCAGGTGCACTGTCACCGACCGCTCCCAGCTCCCCGCTCCCTGTTTTATCTGCGGTTCGGCCCGAACAGAATCGCGTTGCTGACGAGCCGAGCCGTTCCCCGCCAATAGGCCCGGAACAAGGGATCGCCCAGGAACAGCACCACCCGGCCGCTGCCGTGGTTTTCCACCACCGCCCAGGCGGTGCCCTTGAGCAACCGCTCGGTGTTGTCGGGCCACGTGAACCCCGACAGCGTGAGCGAATCGCCACGGAACACGACCGGATTGGCCCCGCCCTTGGATTGCTTCCAGAACGTCGAGCCGTCGAGGAAGACCGGAAGCTGGTCCTGCTCGTACCCGAATGTGAGCCAGTGCGTGCGATCGAGCGTGGCGCGGAAGATCGAGCCCGGCAGCCACTCCGGCTTGTCGCGCGCCGGCGCGGTGGGTGAGAGGAGGGGCGGGGCGTCCGCGGTCAGCGTGCTGTCCGCCTTGCCGCTATCGGCCCCCACTGCGGTGATCGTCGACAGGCCGACGTCCTTGTGCGCCGCGAAATCGGCCGCTCCTCCGATCCCGATCAGGACACCGCCGCTTTGCACCCAGGCTTTCAGTTTCGTGGCGCCGCCCTCGCCCAACTGGCTCCTCATCCGGCTGCCCGAGCCATCGGGGAACAGGATGACGTTGTAGTCGCTCAGGTTATCCATGTTGGCGATGCCGCGGAGCGAGACGGGCGTGAACGGCACGCCCAGGTCTCGGGCGAGGAAGTGCCACAACCAGCCGTAGCTCGTCTCCCCGATACCATCCCCGACGCCGACGAGCAGCTTCGCGGGCGAGAGACTGACCACGGCGTCCGAGCCGGTACCCACGTTTCCCGTGTCCGCAAACGCACTCTGGACGGCCGTGAGCGGCACGCCGAGCGGAGTAGCCAGCGCGACGATCCGCTCGTGCAGAGACGATGGATTGCGTTGCAGCCGGACCACGAACGTGCCGCGGGGATAGTCGCGACCATCGGCGCGCAGCGGCTGCACGGCGACGGCGAGGTTGTACCCTTCACGCTCGAGCGCCAGGGCGAGCCGGGCGGCACCGAGATTGTCGTTGCGGAATACGTAGGCCGACATGGCGCGTGCCGGTGCCGCGGGCGCTGCCAGCGTGGTGTCGGACACCGCCTGCGTGGGCAGGCTGCCTGCGTCTTCGGTCCAGTACGCCTCCAGGTTGAAGCTGAAGGGGATGGACCAGGCCGTCACGTCGTAGAAGCCGTAGTCCTCCTTGTCCGCATCTTCCCCGCGGCGCCGGTTGCGGCGAAACCGGTTTACCTGGTCTTCCACGAACGGTCGCTCCAGCACGGCGCTGGGCTCGAGCAACGCCTTGGCCAGGCGTCGTTGCGGCTGGCTCAGATCGATGACGTAGCTGCCGGCGGGGAACGTGCGTCGTCCTGCTACCCCCCCCATATAGGAATGGGCGGCGGTCGAGGCGGCGCTCTGGGTCAACCGGGACACCTCGATGCGATGGCGCAGCAGCAGACCGATTACGTGCGCCGCCTGGCGCGGATCCGAGCCCGGCACCAGCACGATGCGTTTCATGCGATCGGTTGCGGCCTCGTCCATGGCCGAGCGGCGGAACGCGTAGTAGTCTTGCAGCCGCGCCTGGCGGTTCGCAGCGGAGGTCTCGAGCGTCGCGAGGGAGGCGATGAAGTGATGCGCGATCCCGTCGCGGAACGTGGAGATGGTGCCGTCGTCGCGTCGCTTGTTGAATTCCGGGCCGCCGTCGGTCTCGTAGGTCATGCCGGTGGCGCCCTGGAACGTGGTCCATTCGTCCCAGTAGCCCACGTAGAAGAAGTCGAAGACACCACGCACGTAGTACTGCCAGCCGTACCGGTCAAACGCCGCCGCGTTGCCGCGACCGTACGTGTCGAACCAACGCGTGGTCTGCGGGGGCAGGTTTTGGTTCACCGCGGGGGCGACGGGCGGGAAAAAGAAGGTCTGCGTCGTGGAGTGGTGGTCCACGAACACCTGCGGGTTCCAGCGCAGAATGCCGTCCATCATCACTCGCGCCTCGGGCTGGCTCTGCGCCACGAGGTCGCGGTTCATGTCGAAGCGAAAATGATTGTAGCGCCCGGTGATGCTCCACGGCTCGTTCTGCTCGTAGGCCCACGGGTCGTCGGCGCCCACCGCGACGGAGTTGTACCAGGCTGCGAAGCGCTCGTGCCCGTCCGGGTTGGCGGAGGGATTGAGCACGAACACCACGTTCTTGAGGATGGTCCGCGTGGCGGAGTCCTCACCGGCGAGCATCTGATAGGCCACCTGCATCGCGGCCTCGAAGCCGGCCGGCTCGTCACCGTGGACCGAATACTGGAACAGCGCGACGATCGGCTCTTGCGCGGCGATGGCGTTGGCGCGCGCGGGGGTCGTCTTGCGCGGATCGGTGAGCTCGCCGATGGCCGTCCGGATCTGTTCGATGCGCGCGATGTTCGCCGGGTCGGAAATGATCAGCACCCGATAGGGGCGGTGCTCGACCGTTTCGCCCCACGTCTCGGCGCGGACCCGATCCGGCGCGGCGGCGAGCAGCGTGTCGAGATAGCGCTGCATCACGGCGTACATCGTGTGTTGGTCGCCGGCCTGGTACCCCGTGATCTGCTCGGGGCGGGGCACATTGGGGCGGTACGGTCCGCGGGCGTAGAAGTCGAACGCCTGTGCGCCAAGCGGCTGGACCAGGATCAATGCGAGGGCGACGCGAACCAGAGTGGTGGGCATATGGGCCGGTGTGAAGGACCGGGAATTCTACGCGTCTCGTGCCTGCTTCGCCATCATGATGTCGACATGATGTCATGACTATGTCGTCGATAAGTTGTTGCCCGTTTTATGCTTACTTCCGGATTGACAAGATATATCGTGACATAGTATCGTGACGATGCATCGTAA
>DATFGN010000050.1:0-3136 GCA_035249405.1 Gemmatimonadales bacterium | reverse complement strand
CATGAAGCTCATCTACGCCGACGAGCAGCCCTCCTCCGGCGAGGTGCGCGTGTCCGGCTATCTGGTGACGGACCTGGCACCCCGCGATGTCCCGCATTTGCGGCGACGGCTCGGCATCGTGTTTCAGGATTTCCGGCTGCTCGAAGATCGCACCGCGGAGGAGAATGTCGCGTTTGCCCTCGAGGTGACCGGTGCGCGGCGCTCGACCATTCCGGCGCGCGTCATGCGCGTGCTGACGCAGGTGGGGCTGGCCGCCAAGGCGACCGCTTACCCGCGCGAGCTGTCCGGCGGCGAACAGCAGCGGGTGGCGATCGCGCGCGCCCTGGTCAACGAGCCGCAGGTGCTGCTCGCCGACGAGCCGACAGGCAACCTGGATGAGCGGGCCACCCGCGGTGTCTTCCAGCTGCTGCGTGACATCAACGCCAGCGGCACCGCGGTCGTGATGGCCACGCACGATCTCGAGATGGTGCGGTCGGCTCCGTATCGCGTGATCGAGCTGCAGGAAGGCGCTGTGGTGTACGACTCGGTGATCGACGAGCCCGCCGCCGGGGCCGGAGGCGCCCCGTGACGCTGACCATGCGCGAAGCGCTGCTCGCGTTCCGGCGCGCCCCGCTCCTGTCGGCGCTGTCGGTCACGACGATCGCGTTCTCCCTCTTCGTGCTCGGCTTGTTCGGCCTCGTGGCGGTGAACCTGCGCCAGGCGCTGCGCGGCGTGGCGGAGCGGGTCGAAATCGTCGCCTACGTCCTGCCCGGCACGCCGATCGAGACCATCACGCTGGCGGAGCAGGATATCGAAACGTTCCCCGAAGTCGCGTCGGCGGTATTCGTCTCCGAGGACAGTGCCCTGGCTCGGGCCCGACGCGAGCTGGTGGAGTTCCGCGATCTGCTGCGCGAGCTGGAGCGCAATCCGTTGCCGGGCTCGATCGAGGTCAAGCTCAAACCCGGCTATCAGGACGCCCAGCACGTGAATGCCGTGGCCGACCGGCTGCGGGGCCTGATGTTCGTGGACGACGTCCGCTTCGGCCGCGACTGGGTCGAAAAGCTGGACCGGCTGCGGCGCCTCGCGGGCGCCGTGGGGTTCGTGGTCGGGGCTGCGTTCGCGATCGTGGCGGTGATCATCATTGGCACGACGATCCGCATGGCCGTGCTGCAACGCAGCCGGGAGATCGCGATCATGCGGCTGGTGGGCGCCACCAACGGCTTCGTGCGACGCCCGTTCCTGCTGCAGGGCGCGCTCAAGGGATTGCTCGGCGGCGTGTTCGCGATCGGGTTGTCGTTTGCCGCCTACACGCTGATCAACCGCTATCTCATCGCCTCGTCCTTCTTCAGTGTGGGACAGGCATTCGGGATCGTGCTGTTTGGAACGGTGATCGGGCTGGTGGGGAGTGTGCTCAGCGTTGGGCGGCACCTGAGGAGAGTATAGAGGCGTATGGAAAAGGCGTATGGGGAAAAAGACGTATGGAAGAATCGTAGGGGCATACGCTTTCTCCTTACGTCGTTCACCCTTACGATTCTTCCATACGTCTTTTGTATTGCGGATCTTTCCGGTCAGCGCCCCAACCTCGAACAACAGATGCGCGACAACCAGCAGCGCCTCGAGAACATCCGGCGCGAGCGCACGCAGGCGCAACAGGATCTGGAGCGGCTGCGCGTCCAGGCCCACAGCCTGGCCGACGAGATCACCAATCTCGAGCGGCAACGCGAAACCACCAACCGCATCGTGAACGAGCTGGATCGGCAGATCGTGCAGCTCGGCAATGGTATCGATCGCATCTCGATCGACCTCGTGCTCGCCCAGGACGCCCTCGACGAAAAGCGCGCCGTGTTGGACCGGCGTCTGGTGGACATCTACAAGCGGGGCCCGCTGTACGCCTTTCAGGTGCTGCTCGCCGCCGAGAGCTTCGGTGACCTCTTATCCCGTTACAAGTACCTCTACCTGGTGAGCCGCCAGGACCGCGCCCTCACCAACGAGATGAACACGCTGCGCAACCGGATCGATCAGGAGCGGCGCGGCCTGGTGGATGCCCGCAGCGCCCTGGAGCGGCGCCGCACGGAGCGCGGCGAAGAGCTGGATCATTTTATCGGGCTCGCGCGGGTGCGCGAGACCCGGCTAAAGGAAACTCGCCGCAGTGTGGCCCAGGCCCAGAGGCGCCTCACCGCGGCCGACGCCGAAGAGCGACGGGTGAGCGACGTCATCGCCGGGCTGGAGCGCGCGCGGCGTGACGCCGAAGCCCGCGGCGTGGCGCCGAGCGGCGGGACTATCACGAGCGGCAGCCTGGGATCGCTCGACTGGCCCGTGGACGGTCGACTCGTGTACGAGTTCGGGCCCGCCGCCGGGCCGGACAACACGCGCATCACCTGGCACGGGATCGGTATCGCCGCGCCGGTAGGCACACCGGTCAAGGCCGTGGCCTCCGGGGCGGTCGCGTTGGTGGGCCCGCTCGGGACCTACCTCACGACGGTGATCCTGGACCACGGCGGCGGGTTCTACAGCGTGTACGCCACGCTCGAGAACTCCACCGTGGTGAAAGGGGATCGGGTGACGAGCGGCCAGGTGATCGGTCACGTCGGGGGCGCCTCGACCGACCAGGGCGCTCACCTGCACTTCGAGATCCGCGGCCCGGGGCAAATCGCCCTTGATCCCCTCAACTGGCTGAGATCGCGATGAGCAACAGACTTCGTAGGGAAGAGGCGTAGGGTGAGAAGCGTATGGAAAAATCGTAAATACATTTTCTCGTTACGCCTTATCAACCTTACGATTCTTCCGTACGCCGTTGGTTGTGGTTCAGACCCAAACCCCCTGCAGATTTCCGGAACCGTAGAGATTCGCGAAGTCCGCATCGCGCCCCTCGCGGCGGGTCGGGTCGCTCGCCTGTTGAAGGACGAAGGGGATACGGTCCGCCGCGGCGACACCATCGCCATCCTCGAGCAGCCGGGGCTGGATGCGCAGATCGCGCAGCGACGCGCCCAGGCCCAGGCCGCGGGGCATCGCACGGCGGAGGTGAGCGCCGCGCTGGCCGACAGCGCCCGGGCGGCCAATGACCTCGCCCGCGGCGCCGGGTTGCGCGATCAGGGCATTCTCTCGCCGCAGCAATACGACAACCTGGCACAGATCGCTGCCGCGGCCGCCGCGCGTC
>DATFGN010000049.1:0-2759 GCA_035249405.1 Gemmatimonadales bacterium | reverse complement strand
GTGCGCGCGGCGTCGCATGCCGCCGATCGCGCGGTTGTCGGGATCGCCTTGGAAACGCGCCAGGATGGAGACCTCAACGTGATTGTCGGCGGCATCGCCACGCTGCGCGTCGACGCGACCTACGGGGCGATCCTCACCGGGGATTTGTTGACCGCGTCGGCCACCCCCGGCCATGCCATGCGCTCCCCCGACGCCGCGCCGGGAACCGTCGTGGCCAAGGCGCTCGAGCCGCTGGAGGCGGGCACCGGCGTCATCCGCGTGCTGGTGATGAGCCGCTGACTCCGCAAGCCGCGCGGTCGGGCCGCGGCCATCCGAGTCAGGACCGGCGGGTCGGTTCGCCGCCGATCACGGAGGCGGTCTCCGCGGCGATGACACGCTCTTCATCCGTGGGGATCACGAGGACCCGGAGCGCCGACCCTGCGGCGCCGATCTCCCCCTCGTGTCCGACGATGCGGTGGTTCTTCCAAGGATCGAGGGCGAGGCCGCACCATTCCATCTCCGCGCAGATACGCGCCCGAATCTCCGGAGCGTTCTCGCCGATCCCGCCGGAAAAGACGAGGGCGCCGGCGCCGCCCAGCGCGGCGAGGTAGGACCCAAGGCACTTCTTGACCCGGTAGCAGTACATCTCGACGGCCAGCCGCGCCCCAGGGTCGGTCACCTCGTGTTCCAGCAGGTCGCGCATGTCGTGGCTTCGTCCGGACAGCCCCAGCAGTCCCGAGCGTTCATTGAGGATCCGCTCCACCTCCTCGGGCGAGCAGCCGGCCTTGCGGTGCAGCAGGGGGATCACCGCCGGGTCGATGTCGCCCGACCGTGTGCCCATCACGAGGCCCTCGAGCGGCGTCAGCCCCATCGAGGTATCGACGCACAGGCCGTTCTTGATCGCGGCGGCCGAGGAGCCATTGCCGAGATGGAGCGCCACGAGCGTCGCCTGATCCTGCGGGGTCTGCGTCAGCCCGCAGAAGCGGGTGAGAAGGTAGCCAAAGGAGATCCCATGGAAGCCATAACGCCGGATGCCGTGGGTTCGCGCGATGTCCGGCGGGATGGCGTAGTAGCGCGCGCGGTCCGGCATCCGAGCGTGAAACGCGGTGTCGAACACCGCCACCATCGGCATCTGTGTGCCGAGCAGCGCGTGCGCCGCGCGGATGCCCGCCAGCGCCGGCGCGTTGTGCAGCGGCGCGAGCGGCTCGATGGCCTGCAGGTCCTCGATCACGCGCTGGTCGATGAGCGTGGGGTCGATGTAGCGATCGCCCCCATGCACGACACGATGGCCGACGGCGTCGACGGGTTGCCCGATCGACTCCACCAGCTCGAGGGCGTGACGCACGGCGGCCTCGTGATCGGGAAGCTCCTTGCCGGCGCGCAGCTCGGGCTGGTCCTCGCGGCGCATCGTGACGATGGCATGCGGGCCGATCCGTTCGATGAGGCCGCCGGCCAGGCGGCGGCTCCGGTCGCCACCGGGACGATCCGGCTCCACACGCAGGAGCTGGAATTTCACCGATGAGCTGCCGCAGTTGATGATGAGGATGTTCACAGTCCGAGATGATGACCATCGGCGCCTGCCGCGGTCAAGCCGGGCGTTCCATCTCGAGGCGTGTGGGAGGAGAGGCGGACTCCCCGGCGGCCCGAGCCGACGCGGACGTCGGTGGAGGCCGCCGGGGATGCGTTCTCGCGTTACGGTGCTACTGGGTGCCGGCCACCGTCGTGGGGCCCGTCAGCTTGCGCGCCGGGTTCTTCTTGCTGACGTCCCGGTCGAGCCCCCTCACCTTGAGGTAGATCGTGCCTGTCGAGCCGGCGCAGACGTGCCGCCATCTCTTCGACGAGACCTTCCACGAAGGGGTCCGCAGCCAGGTGCTGCCGCTTGACACCGCGCTGACGAACCCGGCGTCCAGGCCGATATATACCTTGTACTTGTCGTATTGCGCCGGCAGCCAGGTGATCATGGGCGTCGCCGCGCCTGCTGAGCAACTGAGCACCTGCGCGTTCAGCGGATCGGTGATCGCCAGCGGCTGAATCGTCACCAGCAGCGCCCCGTTGGTGGTCGTGACCGTGTAGTTGCCCAGCTTGCCGTCGGGGTCCACGAGAGTCGGCACGATGGGATAGCTGCCCACCGGGCTGGCCGGGATCGCGGAGCTGGCATAGGTCGCGGTGATGTTGTCGCCGTTCTGGACTCCCGTGATCGTCCCCGTGAGGACGGGGTTCGCGAACCCATACGGGCGCGTGCTGTCGTTGGCCGTGACGCTGAGCGTCGCCGCGCTCACCGTGAGAGTTCCGTTATTGCTGGTGACCGTGTAGTTGCCCAGCTTCGTGTTGGGATCCACCAGCGCCGGCACGATTGGGTGGCTGCCCACCGGGCTGGCCGGCGTTGCCGCGGAGCCGTAGGTGGCGGTGATGTTGTCGCCGTTCTTCACGCCGAGGAGCGTGCCTGTGAAGACCGGGTTGGCGCCACCGTAAACGCGTGATGCATCGGCGCCGGTCACGCTCAACGCCGCCGCCCCCACGGTCAGTGTCCCGTTGTTGACGGTGATCGCGTAGTTGGCCAGCTTGCCGTCGGGATCCAGCAACGTCGGTACGATGGGGTACCCGCCTACCGGGCTGGCGGGTGTGGCCGCGCTGCCGAAGCTAGCGGTGATGTTGTCGCCGTTCCGCACGCCGACGATCGCGCCGGTGAAGACCGGGTTGGGGTCGCCGTACGTGCGCGAGGCGTCGGCTCCCGTCACGGTCAACGCCACTCCATTCACCGTGAGCGTGCCGTTGTTGAC
>DATFGN010000048.1:0-6047 GCA_035249405.1 Gemmatimonadales bacterium | reverse complement strand
GTTTTACTTTCGGACGACGGACGTGACGGGGAACGTGGAGTTGCCGGGGGGCGTGGAGATGGTGATGCCCGGGGACAACACGAAGATGGGGATCGAGCTGATCACGCCGATCGCGATGGAGGAAGGGCTGCGCTTCGCGATCCGCGAGGGCGGCAGGACCGTAGGCGCGGGTGTGGTGACGAAGATCAAGAAGTGAAACTCTGATGTCAGACGTCTGACGTCAGATGTCTGATTTGAGGTTCTCATGGCCAGCAAGATCCGCATCCGTCTCAAGGCGTTCGACCACGCGCTGATCGATCAGGCGGCGGCCGATATCGTGCGCACCGCGGAAAAGACCGGGGCGCAGGTATCCGGGCCGATTCCGCTGCCGACCAAGCGACAGATGTGGACCGTGCTGCGCAGCCCGCACATCGACAAGAAGAGCCGGGAGCAGTTCGAGCTCAAGACGCACAAGCGGCTGATCGATATCCTCGATTCCCGCTCGCAGACGGTGGACGCGCTGACCAAGCTCGACCTCCCGGCAGGTGTGGACGTCGAAATCAAAGTGGAATAGCGGATCTATGAACGCACTGATCGGACGCAAGCTCGGCATGACGCGCCTCTTCGATGAGGAGGGCACGCACGTGCCTGTCACCGTGATCGAAGCCGGGCCCTGTCCGGTGGTCCAGGTCGCCGGCGACCGCGTGCAGCTGGGCTTCGGCGCCAAGAAACTCAAGCGCACGGCCAAAGCGCAGCTCGGGCACGTCAAGGCAGCGGGGCTGGAAGTCGCCCCGCGCGTCCTCGAGAGTTTCCCGGTCGCGGGCGAGGCGCCGAAACCGGGCGAGCAGCTGACCGTGGCGATTTTCGCCGCGGGCGAGCGCGTCAAAGTCACCGGCGTCACCAAAGGGCGCGGGTTCCAGGGCGTCGTGCACC
Source organism: Gemmatimonadales bacterium (assembly GCA_035249405.1). GTDB lineage: Bacteria > Gemmatimonadota > Gemmatimonadetes > Gemmatimonadales > GWC2-71-9 > DASTHG01. The sequence goes on along the minus strand of DATFGN010000048.1, from coordinate 5,135 downwards.
GCCACCACTTCGGCGGGGGGCCGGCGACGCACGGCAACACTCGGCACCGCAAGCCGGGGTCGATTGCCCCGGGGACCGATCCGTCCCGCGTCATCAAGGGCAAGAAGATGCCGGGCCACATGGGCGCGCGTCGCTTCACCGAGCTCGGTCTCCGGGTGGTCCGCGTGGACGCGGAGCGGAATCTGTTGTTCGTGCGCGGAGCCGTCCCCGGCCCGATGAACGGGCTGGTCACGGTGCGCAAGCAGGGAGGCAAGAGCCGTCATGATTGAGGCACCGCATTACTCCTCGGCCGGGGCGAAGAAAAAGGCGGTCGCCCTGCCGGAGACGATCTTCGATGGACGGGTGAACGAGGATGTGCTGCATCGGGCGGTGGTGACCTACCTCGCCAACCAGCGCCAGGGCACGGCGGCCACCAAGACCCGCAGCTTCATCTCGGGCGGCAATCAGAAGCCGTGGCGGCAAAAAGGCACTGGCCGGGCCCGCCAGGGATCGACCCGCGCGCCACACTGGCGGCACGGTGGGGTCGTGTTCGGGCCGCATCCCCGTGACTACCGGCTCGGCATCCCGAAAAAGGTCCGACAGATCGCCAGGAAGTCGGCCTTGAACGCGCGGGCGCGCGAAGGGGCCCTGCTGGTCGTGGATGCGCTCGCCTACGAAAAGCCCAAGACCAAGCCGCTGGTGGAGCTGCTCGGCAAGCTCGGGCTCGAGGACAAGAAGGTCCTGTTGCTCACGGCCGATACGCCGACGGCGCACAACGTCTACCTCTCGGGCCGGAACATCGAGGGGGTGCGCGTGCAGCGCTTTGCGGATGCGACGGCCTACGACGTGTTGTGGTCCAACGCGGTCGTCGTCGAGGCGACGGCGCTGACCGGCGCCGAGCCGGAGTCGGGAGATGACGATGCCTGATCTCCACCAGCTGATCGTGGGGCCCGTGGTCACGGAGAAATCATCCTCGGCCTATCAGGCCCGCAAGGAATACGCGTTCCACGTCCATACGGACGCGACGAAGCCGCAAATTCGCTCGGCGATCCAATCGCTGTTCAATGTGACGGTGACCGACGTGCGGACGCTCGTGGTGCGCGCCAAGCGGCGCAGCTACGGCCGGCACGTGGGCCGGCGGCCGTCGTGGAAGAAGGCGATCGTGACCCTGAAAGAGGGCGACACGATCCAGGTCTTCGAGGGCTGACATGGGCATTCGACAGTTCAAACCGATGACCGCGGCGACACGATTCCGCTCGGTGGCCGATTTCGCCGAGGTGACCAAGAGCACCCCGGAAAAATCGCTAGTGGAGCCGTTGCGCCGTACCGGTGGCCGGAACAACAAGGGCCACGTGACGACGCGACATCAGGGCGGCGGCCACAAGCGGCAGTACCGGCGCATCGATTTCCGGCGGGAGAAGTTCGGCGTGCTGGGCACGGTCCGCGCGATCGAATACGATCCGAACCGCACCAGCCGCATCGCCCTCATCATCTACACGGACGGCGAGAAGCGCTACATCCTGCACCCCAAGGGACTCGCGGTGGGGGATCACGTGGTCTCCGGGCCAGGCTCGGACATCCGCACCGGCAACGCCATGCCCCTGTTCGAGGTGCCGCTCGGCACCACGGTGCACAACGTGGAGCTGAAGATCGGCCGCGGCGGCCAGCTATGTCGCTCGGCGGGCTCGGCCGCGCAGGTCGTGGCGAAGGAAGGCAATTACGTGACGCTGCGGCTGCGCTCGACGGAGACTCGCATGATCCGCGGCGAGTGTCTGGCGACGATCGGCGAGGTTGGCAATGCGGAGCACGAGCTGCTCTCGGTCGGCAAGGCCGGCAAGACGCGGTGGCTGGGCCGGCGGCCGCGCGTGCGGGGCGTCGCCATGAATCCCGTCGATCACCCGTTGGGGGGCGGCGAGGGCAAATCCTCCGGTGGACGGCCGCCGGTCTCGCCCTGGGGCAAGCCCGAGGGCAAGAAGACGCGGCATCGTAAGAAAGCGTCGAACAAACTCATCGTGCGCGGGCGCAGGCGCGGGAAGGCGACGCAGTAATGGCACGCTCGGTGAAAAAGGGCCCCTACGTGGAGCCCAAGCTCCTGCTGAAGATCCAGGGGCTGAACGACAAGAATGAGAAGAAGGTCTTCAAGACCTGGTCGCGGCGCAGCACGATCACGCCCGATTTCGTGGGGCACACGCTCGCGGTGCACAACGGCAACAAGTTCGTGCCGGTATACGTGACCGAGAACATGGTGGGCCACAAGCTGGGTGAGTTCGCCGCCACACGCCTGTTTCGCGGCCACACCACCAAGACGGCCGCCGAGCGCGAGGCCGAGGCCAAGGCCGCCGAGAAGGCGGCGGAGCAGGCATAATGGAAGCCCGGGCGATTCAACGATCGGTGCGGCAGTCGCCGCGCAAGATGCGGCTCGTGATCGACCAGATCCGCGGCCGCGCTGTGCCCGAGGCCTACGCCATCCTGCGGTTTTCCAAGAAGGGTGCGGCGAAGCAGATCCACAAGGTGCTGAAGTCCGCCGTGGCCAACGCGGAGCAGCGGGCGCAACGCGACAACGTGCCACTCGACGTCGACGGGCTGCGGGTTCGCTACGCAGTGGTGAACGAGGGGCAGGCGCTGAAGCGCTTCACCTCGGCGGCGATGGGTCGCGCCACGCCGATTCGCAAGCGCACCAGCCACGTGGAGATTCACGTGGCGACGGTCGACGGCGCGCCGAAGACGGCGGCACCGGCCGCGGCGGCGACCAAAGAGCCGGCGGCGCGTCCCAAGGCGAAAGCGGCGGGCAAGAAGGCCGCGGCGGCGAAGGCGAAGCCCAAGCAGACGAAGGCGTCCACCAGGCGGAAAGGAAGCACGTAAGTGGGCCAGAAAACTCATCCCTATGGCTTCCGGCTCGGCGTCATCAAGCCATGGCGCTCGCGCTATTTCGCGCGGCGCAACTTTCCCGAGCTGCTCAAGGAAGACGATCTCATCCGTCGCTACCTCAAGACGCGGCTGTCGCACGCGGCCATCGCCGACATTCACATCGAGCGCCGCCCGGGCAAAGTGACGGTGACGGTGCACACCGGGCGACCGGGTGTGGTGATCGGCAAGCGCGGCGCGGAGGTCGACAAGCTGCGCGACGAGCTGGCTCAGCTGACGGGCAAGGAAGTCGGGATCAACGTCGAGGAGATCAAGCGACCCGAGCTGGACGCGCAGCTCGTGGGCGACAGCGTGGTGCACCAGCTGCAGCAGCGCATCTCGTTCCGCCGGGCCATGAAGCGCGCGGTGCAGAGCGCGATGCGAATGGGCGCGCAGGGCATCAAGATCAAATGCGGCGGCCGGCTGGGTGGCGCCGAGATCGCGCGCGTCGAGGGCTATCACGAAGGTCGCGTGCCGTTGCATACGCTGCGGGCCGACGTGGACTACGCCACCTCGACTGCGAAGACGACCTACGGCACGATCGGCGTGAAGGTCTGGATTTTCAAAGGTGAGCGGACCGAAGAGATGTCGGGCCGCACGTACTCCACGGGCGTCTGACCTATGCTCGCACCCAAGCGCGTCAAGTTTCGCAAGCGGTTCAAGGGCAACACCAATGGACTGGCGACGCGTGGCAATACCGTGGCGTTCGGGCATTATGGCCTGATGTCGCTCGAGCCGGGCTGGATTACCAACCGCCAGATCGAGGCGGCCCGCGTGGCGCTCACCCGCGAGATGAAGCGCGGGGGCAAGGTGTGGATCCGGCTGTTCCCCGACAAGCCGATCACCAAAAAGCCGGCCGAGACCCGCATGGGGAAGGGGAAGGGCAATCCCGAGGGCTGGGTGGCGGTGGTGAAGCCCGGTCGGGTGATGTTCGAAGTGGAGGGCATCGAGGAGTCGCTGGCCCGCCACGCCTTGAACCTCGCCGCGGCGAAGCTGCCGCTGCAGTCGAAGTTCGTGAGACGGGAGGAGCGGTAGATGGCGAGGCAGCGTCCCGACGATTTGCGGCAGCTCAAGACGGACGAGCTGCAGGTGAAGCTGACGGGGCTCCAGGAGGAGCGCTTCCGGCTGCGGTTCCGGACCGGGACCGAGGCGATCACCAACCCGCTCCAGTTTCGCACCATCCGGCGCGACATCGCGCGGATCGAGACCATTCTGCGCGAGCGGAGGCAAGCATGAGGGGCCGTCGGAAAACGCGCACGGGCGTGGTCGTGAGCGACAAGATGCAGAAGACCGTGACGGTGGCGCTGGTGCGCCGCTACGCCCACGGGTTCTACGGGAAGCAGGTGGTCCGCACCAAGCAGGTGGCGGCCCACGACGAGCAGGGCGCCAAGGCGGGCGATACGGTCCGCATCGTGGAGTCGCGTCCGCTCTCCAAGACCAAGCGTTGGCGCGTGGTCGAGATCGTCGAGCGCGCGAAGTAAGCCGGGAGGGACCGTGGTCCAGCAGGAATCGATACTGAAAATCGCGGACAACTCCGGCGCCCGAAAAGCGCTCGTGATCCGCGTGCTCGGCGGGTCCAAGCGGCGCTACGCGGGACTCGGCGACATCGTGGTCGTCACGATCAAGGACGCCATTCCCACCGGCCAGATCAAGAAGGGCGAGGTGGCCAAGGCGGTGATCGTGCGGACGGCGAAGGAGACCAAGCGCCGGGACGGGTCCTACATCCGGTTCGACGAGAACGCGGCGGTGCTGATCACCGACCAGGGTGAGCCCCGGGCGACCCGCATCTTCGGGCCCGTGGGCCGCGAGCTGCGCGAGAAGAAATTCATGAAGATCGTGTCGCTCGCGCCGGAGGTGATCTGACATGAAGCCGCTCGTGTATCGCAAGACACGGCGCGTGCGGGGCACGGAGCCCGTGCGGCACAAGCTGCACGTCGCCAAAGGCGACACGGTGCGCGTCATCCGCGGGGACGATCGGGGCAAGGAAGGACGCGTGCTCCAGGTCTATCCCAAGCGGTTCCGCATCACGGTTGAAGGCGTGAACATCGTGAAGAAGCATCAGAAAGCCCGGACGGCGGAGCAGGAAAGCAAGATCATCGAGATGCCGGCGCCGATCGACGCGTCGAAGGTGATGTTGCTCGACCCCAAGTCGGGGAAGCCCACGCGGGTGCGGCGGCGGCGGGATAAGGACGGGACGATAGAGCGGATTGCGGCGCGGTCGGGTCAACCGATCCCGCGGGTGAGGTAGCCAT
>DATFGN010000047.1:0-7101 GCA_035249405.1 Gemmatimonadales bacterium | reverse complement strand
GGACGGGCCGTTGCCGCGACCCTGATCGCCGTGGCATTTGTGGCAGGCGAGCGAGTCGAAAAACTGGCGGCCCACACGCAAGGCTTCCGCGCCCGTCCCGCCACCCGGCGCCGAGCCGAATTGCAGCGCGGTCAGGTGATGGCTCGTATCGGCGAAGTAGGCGGAGAAGGTCTTGATGTAGGCGATGACATCCCGGCGCTCGCGGTCGGAGAGCCGCGTCTTCCATTCGGGCATCGCGGTCCCGGGAAGACCCTCGTCGATGGCGCGCTCCATATCGGCGTCGGTGGGGAGTTGGCCGCTGGCGGTCGACCGGATCTTGAAGATGGCGCCGGTGAAATCGCGCGGTCTCGGCAGCATGTAGCTCGCGGCGGGCCCATCACCGGCGCCGGCGTCTCCGTGACAGCCGGCGCACCACTTCACATACACCACCTTGCCGGCGGTGGTGTCCTGGGCGGCCAGGCGGTCGGCCGGCCGGGCGGCCATGAACACCACGAGACCGACCGCCAGACCGCCTGACCGCCAGACCGCCGGGCTCACTGCGACCCTCCATGCTCACCAGTCTCCCAGGTTCTCGGCTTCCACCCCGTCTGCTCGTACAGGAACAGGACCACCGACCAGATCTCACGCTCGGTCAGGAAGTCTTCCCACTGCGGCATCGCCGAGTTCCACGGCGACCCCTCGCGCGGCAGCCCCGGTCCGCCCTTGGCGATACGCCAGAAGACGAAGCTCTCGGTGAGCTGGGCGATGGTGCCGTTGTCCTGGAAGTTGGCGGGCAACGGGTTGAAGCCCGACGCGTAGTGCCCCTGGCCGTCGAGGTGGTCGCCATGACAGGGGAGACAATTCTGGTAGTAGGTGCGCTTCCCCATCGCGACGAATTCGGCCATCGAGTCGGGAAACGCGCGCAGAGGGTTCTCGAGCCCCGTGAGCGTCATCTGGGTGCCGCGGAACGTGATGCTGCTGGGCGGCGCGGGATGGATCGAGCGCAGGTTCGGCGGCGCGGCGACGACGGTGCGCACCTGACCGTAGGCGATCCAGCCGACGAGCGCCGGCAGGAGCACCAACAGCGCGCCGCGTACAAACCGGAGCCGCGGCTCGACCATCGCGGCGTGAATCGGCTCGCGGAATTGCCGCCAGCGCTCGTCGTTGTCGCTGACGTAGATCAGCACTCCCACCAGCACTGTGGCCATGTACTGCAGCACGACGCTCTTCGGGACGACGGCGCTTCCCGGCAAGAGCGGGATTCCGAACGCGATGACGAGATACGCGAGGACGAGAATCCCCACGGCCTGCCAGAATGGGTGCGCGAGGTAACGGGGCGTCATTTGTGGGCAGCCAGGAACCGGACCAGCGCCTCGAGCTGCGCGGCGTTCATCATGGTCCCGAACGTCTTGGGCATGACGCCGGCGAACTTCTCGAAGCCTTTGGTGACGGACGACGCCGGGTCGAGGATCTTCCGGCGCAGGGCCTCCGCGCTGCGACGCCCGCCCACGTGCGAGAGGTCGGGGGCGATCGCGCCTCCGGCGCCGTTCATCTTATGGCACCCCAGACAGCCGGCCGCATTGATGATCGCCTCCGGATCGGTGCTGCCGCCGGCGAACGCGCTGCCCGAGGACCCCGGGCTGGCGCCCGGGGTTGGTGATGGACTCTGTGCCGGAATGTCTGACGCCGTCACGTCCACGGTCCCGCCCTGGGATTCGAGAAACGCGACCAGCGCCCAGATCTGCTGGGGCGCGAGCTGGCGGGACATGACCGGCATGATCGGGTCGTAGCCCGGCACGACGAAAGCCGTCGGGTTGTCGAGCGACTCGAACAGATACTGCTTGCAGTTCTTACCCGGCTCCCGCTGCGCGCAGCGCGCGCCGATGAGTCCGGTCCCCTTCTCGTCCGCGAGCAGATTGGGCGCCCGGGTCCCGAGCCCATGACAGGTGGGGCAGCCGCCGATTCCGGTGAACACTTTCTCGCCGGCCGCCACGAGCTGCTCCGGCGTGACGTTGGCGCCGAGCGCCAGCGTCTGCGGGACCTCGGACTGCACCTGCGGGATCTTGTTCGCGATCAGCGTATAGACGAGGAGCGTGCCGAGCACGACGCCCAGGACCCGGAGGTTAGTGCCCCACATTGGCACGCTCCTTCGGCGCCGATTCGACGAACGTCGACTTCTCTGCCAGCCCGCCGAGCCAGAATACGAATCCGACCAGCAAGAGGAAGATCAGCACGCAGGTACTGATCATCTTGGCGGCATAACCCAGGGCGGGCGTCGCGGCGTACTGGCTGGTGTCCTGCATGACCTGCCAGACATGCCAGTACTGCCGGATGCCGGATCGGGCGAACCCCATCAAGCCCATGAGCCACGTGAAAGTCACCGCCAGCACGAACAACGCGTACTGGGAGCGCGGCGGCATCCGGCCCCATTGGATCGCGCCGAGGGACTGGGCGCCGCGGGCCATCAGGATATCGATCACGGTCACGAATACGATGCACGTGAGCACCGCCAGCACTTGATAGACACTGAAGCCGATGCGCACGATCGCTTCGACGAAGTAGCCGCGGATGCCGAAGAACAACACCACGGCGGCCGCGACCACGAACATCACGCCCTGGACGATGGTTCCGGTGCGGGCCCAGGGCACCACCGGTCGTGTGTTGGCCCGGCGATACAGGAGGAACGACAAGAACGTCGTCAGGATCATCAGGTTGACGGCGGTGTTCTTGGCGCTCATGACGCCCAGCGCGCCCAGGAACGGGTGATGCGAGCCGCCCATCGCCGCCAGCTCCTTGGTATCGGCGATCATGGTGTGCGGGGTGCCCCACACGATCGCTCCCACCACGAGGATGGCCAGCAGCCACTTGGTGTACGGGCGGAACCGCTCGGCGCCGGGAATGCGCTGCATGCCGAGCCACAGGTAGTAGTTGCCGGTGAGGAACAACACGGCAATGAGGAAGGCCTGGATCACCCAGAGCCAGCTCATGAAGCCGCCCATCATGGTGATGCCCATCGACTGGTCGTACTGGTAGACCTCGCGGCCCAGCCAGTAACCGGCGAAGGGCAGCACAATCAGCGCCGACATGGCGATGAAGTTTCCGACGTACCCCATCCAGTCGTAGTGGGCACGCTCTTCATCGCTCCTGGCGGAGAGGAACCGGTAGCTCGCGTAGGCGGCGACGACCGCCCCGCCGAACACCACGTTGGCGATGAGGCGGTGAATGTTGATCGGCATCCAGGTCGCGGTCGCGATCGCATGCCAGAGCTTGATCGTGGTGGGATCGGTGGCGGGGGTGACGTCTCGCGGCGGGCTCATCATGAACGTGAGCCAGGAGTTCGCGATGAACATCACGATCGTGCCAAACACGTTGAGCTGGACGCCCAGGCCCCAATGGACCCACTTGGCCCGGCCCTTCTTCCACCGCTCCCAGCCGTAGTAGTAGAGGTACAGGGTGAACGACTCGAACAGGAACAACCCGACATACAGCCACATCGACGCGGAAAACACGGACGCCAGGTACTGGCTGAAGCGCGGGTACAAGGTGAACAGCGCGATCGTGAGCATCGCGCCCCAGATGGCGGTGGCGCTGTAGGCCACGAGCAGCAGGCGCGTGAACTCCTTCGCCAGCCGGTCGTAGCGCTCGTCCTTGTTGAAGATGCCGATCGCCTCGGTGACCACGGCGAACATGGGCACGCCGAGCACGAACGCCGCGAACATCAGGTGGACTTCGGCGGTGATCCACACGGCGGCGCGACTGCCGATGCCCGGAAACTCCCGGTATGCGGGAATGGAATCCGCGGCCTGCTGCAGCAGAAACAGCGCGTGGTCGATCATCGCTCGTCAGTCGTCGGTCACGAAGAACGGCTTCCGTTTCGAAAAGTCGATCGGCATGGCGCGGCGAATCTCGGCCAACAGCTCCGGCGTCACTTCCTGCAGTCCCCGCTTCCGCGCGAAGTCCTCCACGCGCTGCACGACCACGCCGCGGACGAAGGACGGGATCCGCTCGATCCGTGTCCGCGCCGCGTCCGACCACGTGAGCGCGGGGGGGACGTCGGCCCCGTAGGTGACGGCACGGAGTCGCTCGATTACGGGGACCGCGCCCGACGGCTCGTAGCTGCACGAGGGGTCCGCGGCCAGCACGTCTCCCTCGAGCGCGAACGCGCGGGCCCGGCACCCGCCACACAGGCGGCGGTACTCACACGCGCCGCATTTGCCTCCCAGCGACCCGGTACGCAGCTGCTGAAACAGCGGCGCCGTACGCCAGATCTCGCCGAAACTCATCCGGTTCAGGTCACCGGCTTCTTCGGGGAGATAGGGACACGGTGTGAGCTTGCCGTCGGGCGTAATCCGGCAGTACTGGGTGCCGCAGGGACAACGGGTTTCGTAATTGAGGACCGGTGACTCGGGATCGATCTGGTGCACGTGACGCATGAAGTGGGGAGCACACTTGGCGCGCACCATCAGCTGGCCACGATAGTCCCGTTGCCAGCGCGCCAGGTCGGCGAGCACCGTCTCGTAGTCCGCGGGCGACAGATCGCCGCGCCCCAGGGCTTCGCCCCGCCCGGTAGCGACGAGGAAGTAACAGTTGAACGCCACCGCCCCCTCTTCCGCGGCCCACGCGACGAGACGCTCCAGCTCGGGCCGGTTGCCCTTGGTCACCGTGGTCTGGATCACGACGTCCAGTCGCTCTTCACGGAGGCGACCCACTGCGGCTTGGGTCTCCTCGAGCGATCCGCGACCGTGCCGGAAATTGTCGTGATAGGAGGGGCGCAACGAGTCGACGCTCACGGCTACGCCGCGCACTCCAGCTGCCTTGAGCGCCTGGATGCGGGCGGTCGTGAGCCCCGTGCCATTCGTGCCGACGACGACGGTCGCTCCGCGGGACGAAGCGGCGCGGGCGATTTCCTCGAGGTCCTCCCGCAACAGCGGCTCGCCGCCCGACAGGATGAGCATGGGACTCGGGTTGACAGCGAGGATTTCGTCGACGATGCGAAGGCAATCCTGGGTGGGCAGCTCGCCGGTGGCCGATTCGGTCGGCCCCGCCGCGATGTAACAATGGGCACAGGCGAGGTTGCAACGCCGCGTGAGGTTCCAGGCGACGACGTGGGGGATGGAGGAATTGTCCACGGTGCCGCGGCGAGTATGCCAACGGTGCGAGAGGCTGTCAAGCGAGATGACGATGTGCCACCTCGCTCAAATGGAGCTGCCGCAGTCCACGAAATTTTCTGCGGAACTCGGCCGGATCCTGTGCCAGCGTTTCGTTCGTGAAGCGCGGCAGGACATTGGCGAGCATGGCTTCGAGCCGCTCCTGCTCCACCCACCCCCGGCGCAGGTACTCGAGCGAATCCACGTAGTCCAGCTCGTCCCCTCGGGCCACGAGCCGCAGAATCACGCTGTAGGGATCGAAGTGCCGGACGGTGAGCGGACCACCCGTGCCGCCGATGTCGGCCGGCACCGGGCGCGCCCGCTGGTCCGATCCGGCCGGGATGGGAATCACCTCCGCTGGGGACTCCCAGGTGAGATCGACCCCGAGCCCGGCCGCGGCCTCACGCACCACCGTGGCGATCTGGGAGTCGCCGGTGAGCTCGAGACGCGCCACCTGGTCCCGCCATCCTTCGGCCAGGTGGGACGTGGCGCCGACCAAATACAACATGGTGGGCGTGGCAATGGGGGATCGACGCACCGCGGAGATCAGCGCGCCGAGCTCCGCCGCGCGGACCGGCTTCATTTATGACGGCGTTTGGGTGTCTTGTCGTGGAAGCCGTACACCCAGAAGGTGTAGGCGTAGGGGAACATGGTCTGCACGACGTGGAACGGCTCATACTCGAACAGCCTCCGCATGGCCCACGAGAAGCGGTAGCGCGGATGGTCTTTCGGGATGATCTCGACCGCGCAATCCACCTGATAGCTGACGAAGATCGGGGATTGCCCGGTCCACAGCACCGACGCCATGGGGCGGCGCGTCAGGTTGCGGTAGGTATCGCCTTCGAAGATTTCGAGCAGGCCGAGCCGGCGCCAATCGATGTGCTCGGGGTGGGCGTAGAATTCGCGCGCCGTGGCGATGCGGAGATCGCGCGTCTGGTCGACGGCATGGGGCGGCAGCGCCTGGATCTTCTCGACGGTGTCTTCGACGAGCTTCACGTAGTGCTCGATCCACTCGTCTTTGGGAGTGAACCCCACTCCCTTGTTGGCCAGGTTGGGGACGAACCCGTTGTCCGCCATGGTCCCAACCACGGGGAGGTGGCCGGCATTGAACGCGATGTACTCGTCCTTGGCGATCGCGTCGTAGATGCGGCGCTTATAGTCGAGCTGCCATTGCACGAACTGCTCGGGCAGCTCGGTGATCGTGAATTCCTGGACGACCGCGTCGTCTTCCAGCAGACGGGCCGTCCCATTCACGACGTCCACTCGCCGCGTCGTAGTGCGTTGATCTACAGCCGTCATGGTTCCCCCTTCGGTCGACGATAGAATACACACGTCACTGAAGCTGGCTAGATTGGGTCGTGCTCAAACACTCACTGTGCTGCGTTGCGATCTTGGCGACCGCCCCCATCCTGGCGGCCCAGGTGTCTATCAGTCCCCGCACGGTGGAACCGGCGGACCTGGTGCGTTTCGCTATCCAGGTCGCCAACCCCACCGACACCGCGATCGTGACCGTCCGGGTGGAGGTCCCCGAAGCCCTCACGATTATCGGCGTCGCGGCTCCAGCCGGATGGTCTCAGCACCAGGTCGCGGCGACCGCCTCCTCGCCACTCGCCATCGAGTGGTCCGGCGGTCAGCTGGGCCGGCGCGAGTTTCAGGAGTTCGCCTTCTTCGCCCGTCTCGGCGCGAACGTCCGGCGCACCACACTGATCCTTCCGGTTCGCATTGGCCGCGCCGACGGCACCACCCGCGACTGGCGCCCGGGCGGGTACGGCCAGGCGCCGGAAGTCGAGATTCGCGGGACCGTCGGGATTACGCCCGGGGCCGCCTTTACGCTCGCCGCCGCGGCGCTCGGGCTCGCCGTCCTCGGCATCGCCCTCGCGGTGCGTCGCCCGCGCTAGGGCCCGCTCGGGCTCTGCTCCTTCTCCTGCTGGAGGAGCTGTTCCAGCGCCGCTTTCGCCTGTGCCGGTGTCGTCGT
>DATFGN010000046.1:0-12633 GCA_035249405.1 Gemmatimonadales bacterium | reverse complement strand
TCGTCATGTCCAACGCAACTGGCTTCGACGTGAAGGGGTGTCTCAACGCGCTGGATCCGACATTCCTGAGCTGACGCTCGCGAGCAGTGCGTCGGCCGACAACGGGCGCCCCAAGAAGTCCTCCATCACCCGTCGCGACGTGCGCTCCAGTCCGAACCGGTAGATCCGGTCGCGTACGAAGCCGTACCAGGTCGAATCCCCGAGCGTGAAGTCCCCGTGCATGGCGCGGATCCGGGCCCGGAGATCGGCCGTGATGAACGCCCCCAGGGCGTAGTTCATCAGGTAGCTCGGGGCGTCGATCAGCTGGCCGCGCATCCCCCACCAGGACAGCTCGGGATGGGGCACCACATTGAGATAGCGGCTCGTGAGCTCGGCCCACACCACGTTCGGATCGAGCGAGGGGTCGCGCTGCATCCGGTCCTCGAACAGCGCCCAGCAGGCGTCCACCGCCAGCCCGAAGTATTGGGCATGGCGATTGTCGGCAGGAGTGGCAGAATCGCCCAGATAGCGCAGCTGCCAGCGGCCGTCGCTGGCTTCGTAATCGGCGAGATCGGCGATCGCCTCGGTGAAGAGATCCGCATCGGGCCAGTCGGCGAACGCGGGCCGAGTGCGGATGGCGGCGATGTGGATGGCGTGCCCCATCTCGTGCAGCTGCTGCCCGAGGTTGTCGAATCCTCCGATGGGGTAGGTGCTAGAGATGTACGGAGCGCCCGGGCGCCAGGAGCCGCCGTGCCAGCGGGGGCGAGCCCCGAAGGTCGTGAACGCGACGGGATCCTTTCCCGCGCGCGGCTCGAGATCGTATTGGACGTTGAGCGCGATCGCGTCCGCGCCGAGGTCGCGATAGAAACGGTCGTTGATGGCGCGTAACGAATCGAGCGGGATGCGCGGACTGAGACGCCGGCTCGCCCCCCCCATCGCGTAGTAGAGATCCCATGGCTCGCGCGCCGAGTCCGGCAGTGTCCCTCGCCAGACCTCGAGTAACCGCACCAGCCAGCTGCGCACGGTGTCGGGGGAAAAGCCGAGCTCGGTGACGCGGCGCGCGAACGGCGTGGGTCTCCCGGCAGTCCGCCAGGCCTGTGCCCGGCGCCGCAGCAGCTCCCGCCAGGGACTGAGGGAATCATTGTCGCCGTTCACACTGCGCCACACGCGGTTCAGGCCGAGGAACAATCGCTGCCGGCGGACGGCATCGTCCGTGACGCCGAGCAGCCCGAGCACCGTCAGTCGGTCGAGGCGCGCTCCGTCGACGACCACGTCGGAGGCGGCGAGTCCGTAGCAGGCGTACAGCCGTCCCTCGAGGGAATCGATCCCGGGCAGTGCACGGGGATCGTAGCGGCAGGCCGCCGAGTCGAAGACCGTCGTGCTCGCCGACGACTCGGGCGCGTCGGTCAGCTCGTCAGCCAGCACCTGGCGCATCACACGCAGCGCCCGGCGATCGACGCTGTCTTGGAGCGTGGTGGAATCGATGGCGAGGGCGGCCACGAACGCCGCGCGCGCGGCCAGATAGGCGGGACGTAGTGCCCTGGCGCTGTCGGTCAGGCCGCGTAATTCCGCCACATCCCGTTGGTCTTTCAACGTCCGGACGTCCGCAAACAGCGACTCCGCCCGGGCGAGTGCCGGCGCCGCGGGCACGGGACCCCGGGAAGGGGGCGCGGTCGGCGAGCAGCCAACCAGCGCCAGCAGCACGAGGCGACCTTTCATAAACCCAATGTTCGCCGCTGGCGGCGCCGCGCGGAAGCTGGTCAATTACTCCCATGCGACGAACTCAGCTCCTGTTCCCGCTCCTCGCAGTTATCATGGCCGACTGTACCCGGGAGCGAGAGGCCCCTCCCTCAGGGCAAGCGCCCGAAGCGCCCTCCACGGTGCCCGCCGCTGATGTCTCCCACGGTGAAGCGGCGATCGGATCAGCCGACACCGCCCCGATCGATCCGGTCGCGCCCCCCCGCTCCACTGCGCGGTTGCAGCGGATCCGGATCGAGATCCGCCACACGAAGGTGACGATCGCCCCCGGGATCACCTACGACGCCTGGACCTTCGACAACCGCGTGCCGGGACCCGTCGTCCGGGTCACGGTCGGGGATACGGTGGACTTCACGCTCGTCAACCGGGCGCCGATGCCGCACAGCATGGACTTCCATGCAGCGGAGATCGCTCCGGACCGTGCCTATGTGAATGTGCTCCCGGGCGATTCGCTGCATTATCGATTCGTCGCCAGAGTGGCCGGTGCGTTTCTCTATCACTGCGGTACGGCGCCCGTCGCAATGCACATCGCCAATGGCATGTACGGGGCGATTCTCGTCGACCCGAGGCAGGCGCGGTCGCGCGCGCGGGAATTCGTGCTGGTGCAGAGCGAGTTCTACACACAGAAAGCAGGCGGCCTGGATTCCTCGGTCCTCGCACTCGACTGGCCGAAGCTGCTAGGGAGCGCTCCGGATTACGTGACCTTCAACGGCCGCTCGGCTCAGTACGCAACTGCCCCCATCGTGGTTCGCCCGAACGAGCCGATTCGGCTCTACGTGGTGAACGCCGGCCCGAACCGGATCTCGGCGTTCCACGTCGTGGGAGCGATCTTCGACCACGTGTATCTGGACGCGTCCACGACACCATCGCTGTCCGGCGTCCAAACGGTGAATGTGCCCGTCGGCGGCGGCGCGATCTTCGATGTTCATCTTGTCGAGCCGGGGGCGTATCCGTTCGTCACGCACGCGTTCGCGGACGCCACGAAAGGCGCGGTCGGCATTCTGCGCGCCAAGGAGTAACCATGACCCGGCCCACCCGTCGCGAGTTTCTGCAAACCACCGCGGCACTCGGCGCCGGCGCGGCCCTCGCGCCAGCCCTGGTGGGCCAGCAGCCCGCCCAGGGCACGACTCTGTTCGCCGCCCCGCCGATGGACCGTGTCCGCATCGGCTTCGTGGGTGTCGGCGGCCAGGGCAGCGTGCACGTCGAGAACTTCCTCAAGATCGAGGGAGTCGAGGTCCGCGCGATCTGCGACATCGTCGAGTGGAAAGTGGGGCGCGCCCAGGACGCCGTGGTCGCGGCCGACCAGCCCCGGCCGGCGGGCTTTACGCGCGGGCCGCGCGACTTCGAGCGCATGTGCGCCGAGCAGGAGCTGGATCTGGTGTTCAATGCGACCCCCTGGGAATGGCACGTCCCCGTCATGCTCGCTGCCATGCGCAACGGCAAGCATACGGCCACCGAAGTGCCGGCCGCGATGACCGTGGACGAGTGCTGGCAGCTCGTCGAAACGGCGGAGAAGCTAAAAAAGCACTGCGTGATGATGGAGAACTGCTGCTACGACCGGCGCGAAATGCTCGCGCTGCACCTCGTCCGCCTGGGCCTCCTGGGCGAGATCCTGCACGGCGAATGTGGCTACCTGCACGATCTGCGGGAGACCAAGTTCGCGAAGGAAGGCGAAGGGTTGTGGCGCCGCGCGTGGTCGCAGAGCCACGACGGCAATCTCTATCCGACGCACGGTCTGGGACCGATCGCCCAGTGCATGAATATCAACCGCGGCAACCGCTTCGATTTTCTCGTTTCGATGAGCTCGAATCACCGCGGGCTGGAGGAATACGCGGCCGCCCACTTCACGGATCAGGATCCCCGGCGCCGCGAGGCCTACAAGCTGGGCGACGTCAACGTCAGCCTGATCCGCACGCTCAAGGGCCAGACGATTTTCCTCAGCCACAATACCAACAATGCCCGCCCTTACAGCCGCCTCAACGTGGTACAAGGCACGAAGGGCATCATCCAGGGATGGCCCGATCGCGTCTACATCGAAGGGCGCAGTCCCGAAGACCGCTGGGAGCCGCTCGACCGGTATTACGCGGAATTCGAGCATCCCTTGTGGAAATCCGAGCGCGTGCGGACCGCCACGGGTGGCCACGGCGGCATGGACTTCCTCGAAGACTGGCGGCTGATTCAGTGCCTGCGCGCGGGACAGCCTACCGACCAGAACGTGTACGATGCCGCCGCGTGGAGCGCGATCGTCGAGCTGACCGAGCGTTCGGTCGCCGCGCGCGGCAAGCCGCAGGACATCCCGGATTTCACGCGGGGCAAGTGGCAGGCGACGCCGCCACTCGGCGTGATTGCTGGATGAACCAGACTGCGGCGCGCCCGCAACACGTACACCAGTAGACGAACTTCCCGGCTCGTGCGATCATTGATGCAGTGCCTCCTCCCGCCGGGGTAAGATTCTCCGTATGAGACGCTCCACTCCTCCTACCGTGCCGGCCGGCGCGCCCCTCGTGGCGCTGCGGACGCCATTGCGGAGTGGGTTGACCGTCATCCTGATCGGCGTTGCCGCGTCCGCCCTCCTGTACTCGCTGCAAGGGGTCGTGGCCAGGAACCAGCGCATCCAAGTCGCGCTGGCCGAGCTGCAGGCCGCGCTGAACCTGCTGTCTGCCCGCGAATGGGAAGCCCGCACCGGAGCCATCAGCGCCGATCACCGCCGCGATATCCCGTTCAGCCACGAGCAAGCCGCCCGATTCCTGACCGAGCTGCACGAGCGGGCCGGCAATCGCGCCCCACTGACGCAGCTCGAGACGGACGTCAACGAGTATCTCCGCAGCGTGGATGTGATGTTCCGTCAACTCGATGCCGATCATCGGGATGAAGCCCTGAAGACCGCCGACCAGCTGGTCGATCCGGCCTTCGAACACCTGCGCATATCGCTGGCTGAGGCACGGTCCACTTACGCGACTGCGGGCGAGCGAGCGGTCCGTCAGGCAAACATCGCCTCGCTCGCGGCGGTAGTGATCGCCGTCAGCTTGATCTGGTGGCTCCTGGCAAGGGCCGCCCGGCACCGCACGGAGACTCAGGCACTCGCCACCGAGCGGCGCACGCTTTCGGCAAGCGAGGCTCGCTGGCGCGCGCTGATCCTGAACGGAGAGGACGCCATCCTGGTGGTGGACCCGACCGGCGTGGTGTCCTACGCCTCTCCCAACGCCGATCGCGTACTCGGGCTCACCTCGGGCGGGCTCGGCGATTCCGTCCTGTCCGCGCTGCCACCGAATTTGCGCCCGGCGATGCTGGTGCTGCTCGAGGCGAGCCAGCGCGAGCCCGGCCGCCCCCGGGTTCAGGAGCTCCAGCTGTCCGACGGCGGCGCGCCGCGCTCGCTCGAAGTGGTCGCCACCAATCTGCTCGCCGACCAGGCCGTGAACGGAATCGTGCTCAACTTGCGCGATCTCACGGAGCGGCGCGCCATGGAAGAGGCACTGCGACAGAGTCAGGAGCAGCTGCTGCACGCGCAGAAAATGGAAGCCCTGGGGCGGCTCGCCGGCGGCATCGCGCACGACTTCAACAACCTGATGATGGCGATCTCGGGTTACACGGAGCTCGTGCTGCAGGACCCGCAGCTGTCGCCCACGTCGCGGGAGGACGTGGCCCAGATTCGCCGCGCCGTGTTCCGCGCCGCGGAGCTGACCCAGCAGATCCTCGCCTACAGCCGGCGCCAGATGCTGCAGCCCGTGCCGGTGAGCCTGAACCTGCTGCTGGGCGAAGCGAGCGGCATGTTGCGCCGACTGATGCCGGAGAACATCGAACTGCGACTGGCCCTCGACCCGAAACTACCGGACGTACTGGTCGATCCCGGGCACATGCTGCAGGTCGTCATGAACCTGGCCCTGAACGCGCGCGACGCGATGCCGGAGGGTGGGACGCTGGCCATCAACACCACGACGGTCAACGGCCAGGAAGACGGCAACGGCACGCCACCGTCGCGCGTGCATCTGGTCGTCTCCGACAGCGGGACGGGTATCGACCCGAAGGTGCTGCCGCTCATCTTCGATCCCTTCTTCACCACCAAGCCGCAGGGCGAAGGATCCGGCCTCGGGCTGTCGACGGTGTACGGCATCATCAAGCAGAGCGGCGGGCAGATCGACGTGCAGAGCGAGATCAGCCGCGGCACCACGTTCACCATCACGCTTCCGGCCGCCTCTCCAGTCCCCGTTCCCGAATTCGCCGGCGAAGGTCCGGGTGCCGACCGCTCGGGCGGCGAGGTGATCCTGGTGGTCGAGGACGACGATCAGGTGCGGACCGTCGTGAGCAAAGGCCTGCCGCGGCTCGGCTACGAGGTCCTGGTGGTGCGCAACGCCGAGGAGGCATTGGCGCTGATCGACAAGCATCCGGGCCGCATCGATCTGCTGCTCACCGACGTGGTGATGCCCGGGCTCTCCGGCCCGCAGCTCGCCGATCGCCTCACGGCTCGCCGTCCCGAGACCCGCGTCGTCTTCATGTCGGGCTATCCCGAAGCGCAGGATCCGGCCCTCGGCTTCTCCCTCAACGGCCGGAGCTACCTCCAAAAGCCGTTCGCCCTGGCCGAGCTGGCCGAGAAGATTCGCCAATCGCTGGACGAGTAGACCGGGATCCGGTCCCGGTGACCGGGTAGCCGACTCGGCGCGCCGGTGGCATCATTGTCCCCCATGCCATTCCTCGCACGTCAGGCCCCATACGATGTCGTCATCATCGGCTCCGGCGCGGGCGGCGGCATGGCCGCGCACACGCTCACCAAAGCCGGGGCGAACGTCGCGCTGATCGAGGCGGGACCGCTGTGGTACGCCACAGAAAACTCCTCGATGCTCCAATGGGCATATCAGTCGCCGCGCCGCGGCCGCGCCACACCGGAGAGCGAGTTCGGCGAATTCGATGCCTCATTCGGCGGGTTCGAGATCGAAGGCGAGCCCTACACCCGCGCTCCCGGGACGAAGTTTGACTGGTGGCGCAGCCGGATGCTGGGCGGGCGGACCAACCACTGGGGCCGCATTTCGCTCCGGTTCGGACCCTACGACTTCCGGCGCAAGTCCCTGGACGGCCTGGGCGACGATTGGCCCATCACCTACGACGATCTCAAACCGTACTACGACCGGGTGGACCGGCTGATCGGCCTGTTCGGCTCGATGGAGAATCTCCCCAACGAGCCGAATGGCATCTTCCACCCTCCCCCCAAGCCGCGCTGCTACGAGCTGCTGGTGAAGCAGGCCTCGGATCGCCTGAACATCACCTGCATTCCGTCACGGCTCTCGATCATCACGCGGCCGTTGAACGGCCGGCCGGCGTGCCACTACTGCGGGCAGTGCTATCGGGGGTGTCGCACCAACTCGAACTTCTCCTCCCCCGCCGTATTGCTCAAACCCGCACTGCAGACCGGCAAGCTCACCATCATTCCCAACGCCATGGCGCGGGAAATCGTGACCGACGCGAGCGGGCGCGCGACCGGGGTCGCCTACATCGACAAGACCTCGGGGCAGGACCAGATGGTGCGAGCGCGCATCGTCGTGCTGGCGGCGAGCGCGCTCGAATCGGCGCGCCTGCTGTTCAATTCGCGCTCGTCCCGTTTCCCCCAGGGCCTCGCTAATTCGAGCGGGACCGTGGGCAAGTACATCACGGATACCACCGGCACCGACATGGCCGGGTTCATCCCCAAGCTCGTGGACGGCATCCCGCACAACGAGGACGGCGTGGGCGGCATGCACCTCTACATGCCCTGGTGGCTCGACAACAAGAAGCTCGACTTCCCGCGCGGCTACCACATCGAGGTCTGGGGCGGCCGCGGCATGCCCAGCTACGGCTTCATGGGAGGAATCCAGGGATTCCCGGGGGCCGGCGGCGGATACGGGAAGGACTTGAAGCAGAAATACCGGCACTACTACGGCTCCGTTGTGGGGTTCTCGGGCCGGGGCGAGCAGATCCCGAACGACGACTGCTACTGCGAGATCGACCCGGATACGGTCGACCAGTGGGGCATCCCGGTGTTGCGGTTTCACTGGAAGTGGACCGATCACGAGATCAAGCAGGTGAAGCACATGCACGACACCTTCGAGGCGCTGATCCACGAGATGGGCGGCACCTTGATGTGGAAGAAGCCCGGTCCCGAGAACGACTACGGGATCGCACCTGGAGGACGCATCATCCACGAGCTGGGTGCCGCCCGCATGGGCAGCGACGCGCGGACCTCCGTGGTCAATCCGAACTGCCAGGCGTGGGACGTGAAGAATCTCTTTGTGGCCGATGGCGGGCCGTTTGTCTCCCAAGCCGACAAGAATCCGACGTGGACGATCATGGCGCTGTCCATGCGGACCAGCGACTACATCACCGATCAAATGAAGAAGGGAGCGCTTTGATGGATCGTCGCCAGGTGGTGGAACTGTTCGCGGCGGCTCCGTTCGTCGGAGCCTTTGGACTGCCGCCGGCTGCGGCGCAACGCGGCTCGCGCTTCCTCCGTGAACTGCTCGCGGCACCGGTCCAGACCTACGCGCCGAAGTTCTTCACCGCTCACGAGTGGCAAACAGTCAATGTGCTGGTCGATCTGGTCATCCCCAAGGACGACCGGTCCGGCAGCGCGACCGATGCCAAGGTCCCCGAGTTCATGGACTTTATCCTGGTCGAGTATCCCGACGAGCAGCTGTGGATGCGCGGCGGTCTGGCGTGGCTCGACACGGAGACCCGGGACCGCTTCGGCAAGGATTTCGTGACCGCCGACGCGGCCCAGCGGAGCGCGGTGCTCGACGACATCGCCTGGCCCGACAAGGCACCCGCGGGCGTGCACCAGGGCGTGACGTTCTTCAACCGGTTTCGCGACTTCACCGCTTCCGGATTCTGGTCCAGCCAGATAGGGGTCGCCGACATTCAGTACCAGGGCAATGTCTTCTTCGACTGGCAGGGGTGTCCGCCGGAGCAGCTCACCAAACTCGGCGTGGGCGGGCGCTGACATGACCGAGCGACGACTGGGCGTAGGGTTTGTCGGCAGCGGTTTCAATGCAAAATTTCACTTTCAGGGTTGGCAGGGCGTCCGCGACGCGGACGTCCTTGGTGTGTGGAGCCCGAATCAGGCCCACGCCGAGGAAGCCGCGGCCGTCGCCAACCGCCTCGAGGTCGGCAAAGCCAAAGCCTACAAGACCATCGCCGCAATGGTCGAAGACCCGGCGATCGACGCGGTCTGGATCACGGGACCCAACTACGCCCGCATCGAGAATTTCGAGGAAATCACGACTGCGGTCGCAAGCGGCCGCGCCAAATTGATCGGCGTCGCCTGCGAAAAGCCGCTGGGGCGCAACGTCCAGGAGGCGGCGAAGGTTGCGGCGCTGGTGAAGCAGGCCGGCTTGAAGCACGGCTACCTCGAAAACCAGGTGTTCGCCCCCCAGGTCGAACGGGGCAAGGAGCTCCTGTGGGCGCGCGGTGCCGCGTTGACGGGACGCCCGTACCTCGCCCGCGCCGCCGAGGAGCACTCCGGCCCGCACATGCCGTGGTTCTGGCGCGGCGACCTGCAAGGCGGCGGCGTGCTGAACGACATGATGTGCCACTCGTCGCTCGTTGTCCGGCACCTGCTCACCAAACCCGGCGAGTCGTATGCGACTGTGAAACCGGTCCGAGTCACCGGCCACATCGCCAGCCTCAAGTGGTCGCAGCCGGAATACGCCAAGCGACTGTCCCAGGCGATGGGCAAGGAAGTGGATTACACGAAACGCCCGTCCGAGGACTTCGCCAGCGTCATGATCGAATTCGAGACGGCAGACGGCCGGCACGTGTACGGCGAGGCCACGACGTCGTGGAGCTTCATCGGCGCCGGGCTGCGCCTGTCCGCCGAGCTGCTCGGCCCGGAATACTCCATGGCGTGGAACACCCTCGACAGCGGACTGAAGCTCTTCTTCAGCCGCGAGGTCCGCGGGTCGACCGGCGAGGACCTGGTCGAAAAGCAGAACGCCGAGATGGGACTGATGCCGGTGATCGCGAACGAAGCCGCGGCCTATGGTTACGAGGCGGAGGACCGGCACTTCGTGCGCGTGTTCCTCGGCAAGGAAGAACCGTTGCTCACCTTCGACGACGGGCTGGAAGTGGTCAAGGTGTTGATGACCGCGTATCAAAGCGCCGAGCAGGGAACGACGCTGCCGTTCCCCCCGGCCGGCATCGAAGCCTTCGTGCCGGCGGTGGCGAAAGGAACCTGGAAGCCGTAGTGGTTGAACGATGAAAGTCGGTCTGGTCGGTTTCGCTGGCTCCGGCAAGACCACCGTCTTCAACACCATGACTGGTCTCACCGTCCCCACCGGGTACGGTGGCGAGCTGCGTCTGGGCACCGTCAAGGTGCCCGACGAGCGGATCGACGCGCTGAGCAAGATCTTCTCCCCCAAGAAGACCACCTACGCCGAAATCGTCTTCTGCGACGTCCCGGGCGAGCACGGCGCCGGTCACAAAGGGCTCTCCCGGAGTGCCCTGCAGCAAATCCGCGATCAGGAAGTGCTCTGCCTCGTGTTGCGGGCGTTTCCCAATCCGGCGCTCGAGTCCGACCCCGCGCCCGCGGCGGATCTCGAGGCATTCCACGCCGAGTGCGTGCTCGCCGATCTCGAGCTCGTGGAGCGCCGTCTCGACCGGGCCAAGAAGGACAAGCCGGACCCGCTCGAGCTGGCTGCCTTCGAGCTGATGAAAACCACCCTCGAGCACGAGCTGCCGTTGCGATCGCTTCCGCCGGCAGCGCTGAACCGCGATTACCTCAAGGGCTACAGCATGCTCACCGATCGCCCGCTGCTGATTGCGCTCAATCGCAGCGAGCAGGAGGCAGCGCAGCCGCTCCCCGACACGATCACAGCGCGGCTCACCCAGCTGCATGCCGCCGGGCTCGTGCTGTCGGCGAGCGTGGAAGCCGAGATCGCGACGATGGACCCCGCCGACCGCCCGGCATTTCTGGAGGACCTGGGACTGCAGGAGTCCGCGCTGACGCGGTTCATCAGAACGGCGCACGGCCTCCTCGACCTGATTTCCTTCTTTACCGTGGGACCGGACGAGGTCCGGGCATGGCCGATCCGTCGCGGCACGTTGGCGCGGGCGGCGGCCGGGAAGATCCACTCGGACCTGGAGCGCGGCTTCATCCGCGCCGAGGTGATTCCCTACGACGTGTTCACGAAATTCGGGTCGGAGCAAGCGGTGAAAGACGCCGGCCGGCTCCAGATCGAAGGCAAAGACTACGTCGTGGCCGACGGGGACATCATGCACATCCGGTTCAACGTGTAGGCACCCCGAGCCGCTGCAGCGCTTGCACGGAAGGCGGGAACCCCGGCTCAACCTCGACCGCGTGCCGATACGCGGCAATCGCCTCGTCGCGCCGATTCGCCGCCAGCAGCGCTTCAGCTAGACTGTCGAATGTGTTGGCCGATCGGGGATACACCCGCGTGTTCAGCTGGAAGACCAGAACGGCCTGATCGACCTGAGCCGACCCGAGCAGCCGGTATCCCAGTGCGTTCACGTCGCGCTCGAGCGTGCGATACCGATTCCGCGTCGCCTCCTGGGCCGCTCGCAACGCCCGCTCGGCGCCAGCCGTGTCTCCCGATGCGATTGCGCGCGCCACCACATCGATCGGTGGTGGCCCGGAGTCCGGCGTCATGATGGCGACGAGCGCCGGGTCAATGCCACGGCGATAATCCGCGGCGGTGAGCGGCGTGTAGATCACGGGCGGCACGAAGGCGCGCCGGTCGAACTCGTCCGGCGCCTGATGAAAAACAGTCGAGATCTGGACCCTGAGGTGGCTGTTCGGTAACACCAGCGGCCGGTGATCGCCGTACTGGCTGGGCTGCTGGCCGGTCGGCTCGCCGACCAAGGTCGCCTGCGTCCACGCCTCCAGCAGGTTCGCGAACTGCTGCCCCGCGGAGAACGTCCGCCGGCCGATGATGACGAACAGCCGGTCGGGGCGGTCGAGTGCGGGGCGATGCAGGATCTGCTGGACCGGATACCGGTTCAAACCGCCGTTGCCGCCCAGATTTTCGCGGATATCGATCACCAGACGAGCCTCAGGTACCGAGTCCACCAGGGCGAAGACGCGATCCCACTGCGCCCGATTGGTGTTCGATTGGGGGCCCGGGACAACGGCGCGCATGCTGACGAAGATCGTGCGACTCTCGGCGAGGACCGTCCACCACAACGGCACGTCCGGGTGTTGTTCCCAGCGCGGCGGGGGGGCGGCGCGCATCGAGCGCCAGTCGCTCATGTCGATCGGCACCGGCCCGTGTTCCTGGTGCAGCCGGCCAGCGGGCGCGACGATCACCGTGTCCACGCGGCCGTCTCGTTCGACGACGAGCGGCAAACGCTCGGCATCGGCGACGAGACCGAGGCCATCGAGCACTTCGGGGATGGTCAACCACAACGGGGCCCAGGCGCGGACCCACCAGTCGTTTTCGTGGGAGATGATCGAGGCGGCGGCCGCCATCGCGGCCGCCGCATCCCCACGGCCGATGCGCAGCACCTTGGCGCCGACGATGGCCGCGTGACTCGAATCGGCCCGCCGGATAAACAGGCCGTCATCGAAGGCATACAGCTCGATCGGGTAGTAGCGCAGGCCCAACGAGGGATCCGGCTCTACGACCGTGTGGGCGTCCCCGAGCTGGGCCACGAGCCGCAGCATCCCCACGAGCACCTGATTACGGGTGAGCTTCGGGAGCCGGCCTCGGAGCGCGGTGACGCTCGAGTCCCATTGGGCTTGGGTGATCTTGCCGAAGGGGGCTGGATGTCGCCCGGGCAGCTCCCGAGCCAGGGCGTTCAAATCGGCCCGCCAGGAGGCTACGTCCACCTGCCCCGCCCCCTGGCCGGCCAGCGTCGAGCTCGAGACGAGCAATGCACAAACAAGCAAGCGCAGCATAGGTACCCGGTCTTGAGGTT
>DATFGN010000045.1:0-2585 GCA_035249405.1 Gemmatimonadales bacterium | reverse complement strand
CTCCTCGTACCCGAGCTTGTCGAGGTGCTCCACGAGGTCGAGATCCCGGCGGAACTGCAACATCGGGTGCTCTCCGATCGGGTGATGGGGGGCGATGAAGGCACCGAAGTTCAGACGCGCCATGAACGGATCTCCTGGTTGCTGATGATGGTTATCGTTCCGTTCCAACCTTACCATCGCTGGGTGAGCCTGGGCCATCACATCGTGGCCCCCGGTCGATTCCGGCTCGAGGCGCTACCGGAAACGTTGCAACGCGGCATACAGTCGGCGAAGTGGTGCAGTGATCCGCCACGACCAGCTGTTCCTCAGGTAGGCCACCTCCGCTTCCCTCTCCATGATCCTGGCCCGCATCGCATCGCTGTACTCCATGATGCTCAGCTCGTAGCTGACTTCCCGCGCCCTCAGCTCGCGCTGAGATCGCTCGTCGGGCTCGCCATCGGGGTTGCCGACCGACGCCCGCTCCAGCATGGCGCGCACGTCGAAGAATGCGAGAGGCTGGCACTCGGACGTGACCACGAGGACATTCGAGCCAGCGTCGAGATCGAGACCCTTCGGGCCGCCTTCCTGAGGGTTGTGTTGGCCACTCCGAAACTGCGATTCATCCATGACCGTGATCGTGGCCGCGGGATCGCGCACGCCCCGCCACCCCGCTCCATCCTCGGCGTAGACATGCACGTCGGGCGATCCCGCGTCGGCGACGAAGAGGTGGCCGCCATCCGAGCTGAAGCGAAGACCGTGCGGATAGTGCACGCGACGCAATATGCCGTCCGGATCGGCGTGCTCGTTCAGCGCCGGCCCGTTTTCATACAGTAGAACGTTGTGGGTGCCGTGATTGCTGACCGCGATCCATTGCCGATCGGGGCTGACCGCCACCCCGTCCGGGACATCGAGCCATCTCCGCAGCAGCACCTCACTGCTTCGGACAACACACCCCGCGCCCACATCCAGCAGGTGCCTGGTCACGCTATTGCCGGAGTTGTTGCAGATCAGAATCTCGCGACGATCTCGCCCGACCCGGGTGACCGTGACCGACCCGGGGGCCCTCAAGAAGCTCGTCCCGCCGGCGGCCCAGGTCTGGATCGGCGCCACGTCGCAAGACCGGGCGTCGACCCCGCCGGCCGGCAGCTTGAATATGGCGACATCGCCCGCGCGATTGGCCACGAGCACGGTGTCATCGTCGATGAAGTCCAGGCCGTGTGGGTACTTCAAGGCCGACGACGACAGCTGCACGCCGCCCGTCAGGGCCACCCGCGCCCCGACTCCGGACATCGCGATGTCGATGTCGAGGACCGCGACACGGTTTCGGGTGAACGCCGCGACGGCAAGGCGCCGATTGTTCGGCGAGAAGCGGACGTCCTCGGTACGCCCCAGAGCAGCAATGGCATCGGCCACCCTCGGCGACACCGCGCATCGGACTTCCATCGGCTGCCGTCCTGCGGTTACCCCTTGTGCTCCTGGAGGCACTGGAGCGCGAGGCCTCCGTGACTCCACGCCGCGCCCGCGGCCATGGCCATCGCCACGAAGGTCGTCTCGGCGATCTCTGCGTCCGAGGCGCCGGCGCTCGCCGCCTTCTTCGTGTGCGCCTCGATGCACCAGGGGCATTGCGTGATGTGCGCGATGCCGAGCGCGATGAGCTGCTTGGTCTTGCCGGGAATCGCGCCGTCCTTGAAGGCTTTCTGGTCGAACTCGAGAAATGCCTTGTAGGTCTCCGGCACGAGCTCCCGCATCCGCTTGAACTGGGTCTTCACGTCGACGTCGTGGAACACCATGAGAGCCTCCTTCGGGTCGTGCGCCCGTCTACGTGGCGGGGCATGACGAAGCATCAGCTTACATTAGATCGGGCCGTTCGGCCGGGATGCGCGCCTTTACACCCGCGGTGATCTCCGCTACGCTGACCCGACGCTCCGGGTAAGGCCCCGGGGGCGTTGCTTTCGAGCCCTGGCCTTCTGAGGACACGCGACATGGTCACCGATGTCCCGATCATCTCCGCCGACTCGCACATCACCGAGCCGCCCGACACCTACACCGCCCGGATCGACAAGCGCTTCCTGGACCGGGCCCCGCGGCTCGTGCACGACGCCAAGCGCGGCGACCTCTTCGTCATCGACGGGATCGACAAGCCGATCCCGATGGGGCTCGTTGCGGCCGCGGGCAAGCCGGCCGAGGACCTCACGATGTTCGGGGCCCGCTTCGAGGACCTGCATCGCGGCGGCTGGGATCCCGACGCCCGGCTCGCGGACCAGGCGCGCGACGGCGTCAGCGCCGAGGTGATCTACCCGACCGTCGGCATGATGCTCTGCAACCATCCAGACTTCGACTACAAGCAGGCGTGCTTCGACGCCTACAACCTGTGGATCGCCGAGTACTGCGCCGCGCATCCCGATCGGCTCCTGGGCATCGGGCAGACCGCGATGCGCTCGGTGGAGGACGGCATCCGCGACCTCCGGAAGATCCGGGATCTCGGGCTGCGCGGCGTGATGCTGCCGGGCAACCCGGCGGTGGCCGACTACCACGACCCGGTCTACGCGCCGTTCTACGAGGCGGCGATCGATCTCGGCCTGCCGCTCTCCTTCCACATCCTCACG
>DATFGN010000044.1:0-4670 GCA_035249405.1 Gemmatimonadales bacterium | reverse complement strand
CGACGAGGAGCGCGCGCAGCCGGCAGCTAGGACTCCCAGGATGACGACGAATACCGCGAGGCTCTTCCAAGTGCGGATCATGGCATCCCTCCGTGAAATCCCTCCGTGAAATTCGTGCAGCGACACCGTGTCGTATTGCAGGGGAGGTGCCAGCGAAATGGCGAGGACGAACGGTCAGGCGCGGCGCGCGCCGACCCAGACGAGGAAGACCCCGGCCGCGACGGCGAGCCCGCCGAGCACGGGCGGCAGCGGGATGGTCTTCTCCTTCTCGACCGATGCCTTCAGCGGACCGAGATCGACGATCTTCTCGCGGGTGGTGTAGGTGATGCCCTGGTAGGCCAGCGCGAGAACGCCCAGGACGATCAGCACGATGGCGACGAGCGTGGCGGGTTTCATCCCGTCTCCTAGGCTCGGCCCGGGGCGAGCAGGCGGATCAACCAGAGCAAGGCCACGGCGCCGACGAACGCCATAAAGAGGCTGATGAAGAAGCCTCCGCCCCCGACGCCCAGAAAGGTGGCGAAGATCCAGCCGCCGACGAAGGCACCGACGACTCCGACGGCGATGTCTCCGAGCACGCCGTAACCGTGGCCGCTGACCACGCGTCCCGCCAGCGCGCCCGCGATCAACCCGATCAGCACGAAGAACATGAAGTGCATGGATTCCTCCCGTGTTGGAGCTTCTGCCCGTCACGCTAGCAGTCCGGGGGAGGGCCGCCTAGTGGACGTTGGTCCCATGATGGGCCAGGACCGGGTACTGGACTTTGGTCGCATAGGCGGTAACGCCACAGTCGCGATCAGATGTCGAGCCTGATGTCTCTCGCCAAGCAGGTGTGCCCAGGATCGACCGCGGTCCAATAGGCGAGGAGAGCGCAGGCCGCTAGAGTCGTGAGCCATGAAGCCTTCTTGCGGGGTGGTATTCGTGATGTCAATGGCGGCAGCGCGCGCAATCGGTATGCAGCCGGCGGCTGCCCAGCCGAAGGTTGTCGCCGACCCGGCGGGCCCGCTCGAGCTCGTGCGGGGGTCGGTCGCCCGCGTGCTATCCATCGTCCAGGCTCCGAACGCGGTGTCGAGCGGCGGTGGCCAGCGGCGGACGGAGATCCGGCGGGTCGCCCAGGGCCTGTTCGACTTCAACGAGATGGCTCGCCTGACCCTGGCCGGGCACTGGATGAATCGCTCGGACCGGGAGCAGGAGGAGTTCGGACACCGGCCTCCTCGAGCTGGAGGATGGCGCCCGGGGTCCGCACGGTGTCGCGGCCGCTGCGGGAGAGCGCCGAGACCACCAGCACGCCGAATGGTAGCCGCGGCTCGCACGCCGCGAGCAGGGCGTTGAAGCCGGGCCGATGCTTCCACTCGGCCCCACTGACCGCATCGTCCACGTAAACGTGGTGCGGGTCCACCGTCCAGCCTTTGGCGATCGCGTATTCTGTGGCCCGCTCAACCTGGCGGGTACTGGAGCGCGCCTCTGCGTTACGGTCGCTATCATCGGTGCTCTTGCGGGCGTAGATGGCGGCGAGCATCATTGGCTCTCCGTGAGACGCATGGAGACGCGGTGGACTAAGGTCCAATGGCGGGCTTGGTGCGCCCGCTGCAGACTGTCGATTGCCTGCACCCCGGCCTACGGGTTGGCGCCCCCGGCGCCGAGACCCCGGTGAATCTGGCACGCCGACTCTGCAAGACCCTGCGAGGTCCGCCATGGAAAAGCCCGCCCTTCGGCTCATGATCCAGGAAAAGCTCGCCGATGGACGGCTTCCCCACGACCACATCCCACGTGTGTGGGGCGGCCCAGGCAACGGGGAGACCTGCGACGGTTGCGACGAGACGGTGACAAAGACCCAGATGGTGATGGAGGGTCTGAGCACCACCAACGGCGGTGTGCAATTCCACGTTGCCTGCTTCTACGTCTGGGACATGGAGCGCCAGGTCCTCGGGCACGAGCCCAGCGGACCGGCGTAGTCGCCACTTCACTTCAAGTACTCCGCCAGCCCGGATCTTCAGAAGGGCTGCATTCGCCAGCCCATTCGGGATTGACCGCGGCTTCAACGTCAATTGCCGCAGCCGTCTCAGTTGCTTGCCTTTCTCTGAGGATCCAGGTTTACCGACTGAACCGCCACTAACACCATTTCAGTGGTTTCGAGGGTCAGCAGCGTTTGGATCTCGTTGTTCCCAGATGTTTACGCTGGACCTCTTGCGCGGAAAACTAGGCGGGACTGCCGACTTCCTGACAATGCCGCTCGGCGCGAGCTACCAGGCCAGGGCGTAGGTCGGCCGGCGTGGATCCGCGCCGGCCGACAGCACGCCCGTTTCCGGATCGCGACTCGTCACCACGGCGCCGACGCCGCACGCGCCGATCTCGGACAAGGCGTGACCGAGCGCGCGCAGCTCTCCGCGGGTGCGCTCGGGAATTCCCGCCTCCACGTTGAGCTGACCGGGCCGGTACACACGTGGCCAGAACGAGTTTACGAGCGTCTGCGTCGAGAAGCGCGGCGCCTCGACGGCCTGCTGGGGATTCATCCCCCAGACGAGCAGGTTCAGCACGATCTGCAGGTTCGCCTGCGCCTGGTCGTCGCCGCCCGGGCAGCCGACCGTCGTCACCGGCACGCTGTCCTTGCAGATCAGGTAGCTGACCAGTGTCGTTCGAGGGCGCTTGCCCGGCACTAGGCCGTTGGGATGGCCGTCCTCCAGCACGAACATCTCGCTGCGCGTGCTGAGCGTGCAGCCCAACTCCGGCGCGAACGCGGACTTGCGGAACACGCCGCCGCTCGGCGTCAGGCAGATCATGGTGCCGTCGCGGTCGATGGCCGCGATGTGCGTCGTGCCGTCGGCGGCGGGGGCCATGTCACTCGCCGACAGCGAGGCTGAGCCCGAGTGCGCGCGCGCGCCGACCACGGCCGAGCCGGTGTGGAGCGGGTCGCCGGGCGCGGGGGCTTCGGGCATCGCCCGGTCCATGCGGATCAGGGCCGCCCGCTCGCGCGCGTACGCCGGCGCCAGCAAGTCCGCGAGCGGCACGGGGGCGTCGCCGTAGTGCCGCTCGCGGTCGGCGAACGCGAGCTTCAGCACCTCGGTCACGACGTGGATGTAGCGCGAGGAGTTGTGACCCATGGCGCGCAGGTCGAACCCCGCCAGCAGGGCGAGGGCCTGCATGAGCACGGGTGCCTGGGTCCACGGACCCTGGCCGAGGATCTCGCGTCCGGCGAAGGCGACCGAGACCGGCGTTTCCAGTCGTGTGCAGTAGGCGGCCAGGTCGCTCGCGCGGAGCAGACCGCCCACGCGCTCGGAGAAACGGCCGATCGTCGCGGCGATGTCGCCGCGATAGAACCGCTCGCGCGCGGCGGCGATGCCCGCGACGCGATGGCCGCGAGCCGATGCGTCGGCCTCGAGGAGCCGCTCCAGCGTCGCGGCGAGCGCCGGCTGGCGGAACAGCGCGCCGACCTCGGGCACGCGGCCGCCGGGATAGAAGACGTCGGTCCCGCCCGGCGGATAGAGGTCGAACTGCGTGCGGCTCTCGGGTATGGCGAGCATGCGGTGCATGTACTCGTACATCGGGAAGCCGCGGCGCGCGTAGTGGACGGCAGGCGCGAGCACCTCGGCGAGCGGCCGAGTGCCCCTGGTCTCGAGCAGCGTCAGGTAGGCGTCGACGGCGCCCGGCACGGTGAACGAGAGGTGGGCGTCCGCGCCCGGGCCGGTCGGAATGCGATCGAGGCCCCGCCCGCGGAAGAAGGCCATCGTCGTCAGCTTCGGCGCGACGCCCTGGCCGCTGACCGCGACCGTCTCGCGCGTGCGTCCGTCGTGCACGAGCGCCACACACTCGCCGCACAGCGTGTAGGACGCGGTCGGCTCCACGACGGCCGCGGCGAAGGCGGCCGCGACCGCCGCGTCGACGGCGTTGCCGCCAGTCAGGAGCATCCGCATGCCGGCCATCGACACCAGCGGGTGTCCGGTGACGACGACGCCCTGCGTCCCCGCGACGACGGGCCGAGTCGTCGCCCAGTCGGCCGCATGATGCTCCATCTCGTGAATGCGTGGCAGCTGGTTGGTCATGACGGGTCGCGCCTCCCGCGGCAATCCTGGCACAGCGACACGGCCAGCGTCAAAGCCTGCGCCCACGCGCTCGAAGACTCCGGTAGAGTCGCTGATGCCGAGCAGCGTGCCGTGACATCCAAGCGCGGTGACGGACTGGGGATTCGCCACCTTCTGGCGGAGCTTCAGACGTAGGGGGATTGGCTCGAGGGCTCACGGCATACCCCCGCCTGGGGCGACGGGGCCTGGGAGGACGGACGACAACTCCGTCTCCGCCGATCTCGGGCTACTTCGTGTGCCTGGCGCCGTCACGCCCGGGGTCCTCTCAGGGCGACGATGGACTTGGCCGGCCAGTTCTCTGCTCGTCGCCAACCTTGAGAATGTCGAGATTGCATTCGCTGCCCGGTCCGCCGTACAACGGTGCCGACGTGCCTAGCGCAGCATGCGTTGGCTGGGCGGGCGTAACCCCCTGTGCATCACAAAGGCGGGAGTTCGGTCATGACCGTGCGGCTAGAGTCGGTGACGTTCACGAGCGGAGACGGGGAGACGCGCGTCCCGTCGTACCTGGCCAGCCCGGACCGCGACGGGCCCCATCCGGTCGTGTTGATTCTCCGGGGTGTGGCTGGACCGGACGACGGGTACACGGAGATTGCC
>DATFGN010000043.1:0-8531 GCA_035249405.1 Gemmatimonadales bacterium | reverse complement strand
CAAGGTATCGACGTGACGGTCTACGCCTATCGCTTGTTGCGGGCGCTCGAATCGCTGGCCGCCGCGGTCGCCCCGGAAACTGCAGTCCGGTGGCGCAGCCTCGCCGACCGGACGGCCCAGGCGGTCCGCGACCTGATGTGGGATCCGTCGACCGGGCTGTTCTCCGACGTCGATCCCGCGAACGGTCATCGAACCGGTGTGAAGGCCGCCGTCTGTTTCTACCCGTACGGAACCGATCTCACCGACGAGCGCCACGTGGCGGGGTTTGCGAATCACCTGTTCAACCCGGAGGAGTTCTGGACACCGTTTCCAGTCCCCTCCTCGAGCCGGGATGACCCACGCTACAACCCGGACGCGGAATGGAACGGGATGCGGCACAACTGTCCCTGGAACGGTCGCGTGTGGCCGATGACCAATTCGCACGTCGCCGATGCCCTGGGACGCGTGGTGCGCGAGTTGCGCCCTGATTGGGCCCCTCGCTTGGGTCACTTCCTGTTGCAGTTCGCCCGCATGATGACGTTCGATGGCCGCGCCGACCGGCCCAACTGCTTCGAGCACTATCACCCGGTCAGTGGCCGTGGCAGCCTATATCGCGGCATCGACGACTACCAACACTCGTGGATCAACGACCTGAT
Source organism: Gemmatimonadales bacterium (assembly GCA_035249405.1). Classification (GTDB taxonomy): domain Bacteria; phylum Gemmatimonadota; class Gemmatimonadetes; order Gemmatimonadales; family GWC2-71-9; genus DASTHG01. Next base: position 7,896 of record DATFGN010000043.1, on the reverse strand, counting down.
CGTCTCGCACCTGCTCGGCGTGTTGCCGCACGGCGAGACCGGATTCACCGTGCACCCGTTGGCGCTGGGCATTGATGCGGCTCGAGTGGAACGGCTGCCGGTTGCGGGACACCGGGTGGACATCCGGATCGCCGGCGCACGATTTCACGTCGTGGTGGACGGCGAGCGCGCCGGGAGCGGGCAGGTCGGTGAGCCGCTGAGCGTGGGGTTCTAGTGCGCAGGGTCGCGTTGCTGTCGACCGGTTCCGCCGGCGAAGCGGCCTGGCAGCTGCTCGTGGCCGTCGCGGACGTGACGCCGGTGCGGGCCACTCACGAGGACTACGCCCTTCCCGTGGTCGATGTCCTGTGGGTCCACACGGAAGAGGAGCCACCGCCGCTCCCGGCCGATCTGTTGATGCCCTGGGTGGAGCGTGGGGGGCGTCTGCTGCTCACCCAGCGGGCGGCGTCCCGCGTCGTGGGACTCGGTCTCGAGGCGGACGGTCCCAACGACACCGCCGTCCGCGCGTGGCGGCACCAGGACGATGACCTGCAGTTCCCGGAGTTCGGCAAGTTCGGCCAGTTCCCGCACCTGCGCGGGCTCGCCGGGTTCGGACCACATCCGCTGTTCGCGCGGTTGGGGCAAGGCGTGTACACGTGGGCGCCGAGCGAAGGGGAACGCTACGGGCAGACGACCTACGCTCGGGGCCGGCGACCGCGCTGGGGTCGGGTCGTGGCGTGCGAGCGTTCGTTTCTTCACCTGAACGCCGACCGGATCGTGGCCTGGGAATACTCGGTTGGTGAAGGTGGGGTGCTGTGTGTGGGCGCTTTCGTGGCACCGGGAGCGCCCGATCCGCTCCTCGCCCGGCAGCTGCGCGCGCTGTTGGAGAATGCCCTCACCGGCGACGCGATTCCGCATTGCACCCGGGTCGTGGATGCGAGCTCTTGGCCGGTGCCGGGCAAGAGCGCCCGGGAAGACGATAATCTCGTGTTGCCCGACCGCATCCGACTGGACGGTCCGCTCCCGGGACTCGAGTCGCCGCTGCACGTCGCCAGCCGCGCTCTGTCCGATGAGGCGGTGATTCTCGCGGGGCGGCGGATCCTGGTAACCGGCGGCGAGCAGCGCGGCATCCTGGAGATTTGGGCTCATCCGTATCGATTGCTCCAGGGGCTCACGGTCAGCGTCGGTGGCGAGGCTCCGCTGATCCGCGATGCGCAAATCACGCCGGTGTTGATCCAGCGGCACCTCGTGAGCCGGGCGCGCATCGTCGAAGAAGCGGTCACCACTGCCCTCGAGCATCCAATCGTGCTACTCGACTATCGGCCCGAGAAGGTGGGGCGGGCACGCGGGCTGCGCATCGCGGCGGAGCTGGCGCTGCGCTGGCGGGTCGATCTGCGCCGGTCGTGGCCCTATCCCGCCGGGTGCGGCGGAGACCTGCGCTACCGGCTGGCGGCGAAGCGTGGTCATCTGCTGGTCACCGATTCCACGGGACTGCCGCGCGTAGCATTTCAGCCGAGCGCCCCGGTCGAATGGCGCGTACGCCCGGCCGACGATGGACCCGCGTTGTTGTGCGACTTGCGGCTCACGCTCGAGGCCCCGTTTCGTCTCGCCATTCTGGGTGGCGCATCGCGGGCCGAGCTGGACGGCGCCGTGGCCGCGCTGGGCCGTCGTGGGACGCAGGGATTGTCGGCGCAGCGAACGCGCCACGAGGCACAGCTGCAGGAGAACACGGTGCGGCTGCGCTCCCCCGACGAGCCCTTGAACCGCGCATTCGATTGGGCCAAATCGCGGCTCGACGCGTGCTTCGTGGAGACGCCCGGCGTAGGACGATCGCTGGTTGCCGGGTACGCCGGATCGCGACCCGGATGGGGCGACGGCCGGCCGGGGTACGCGTGGTATTTCGGCCGCGATGCGTGCTGGACCGCCATGGCCCTCCTGGCCGCGGGGGACTATGCCAGCAGCCGCCTGGTGCTGCGGTTTCTCGGCATGACCCAGGATGTGAGCGGGAAGGTCATTCACGAACACACAACAAGCGGGCTGGCGCACTTCGATGCCGCCGATTCGACGCCGCTCTACTTGCTGCTCGCCGGACGCTACGCCGCCTGGACCGGCGATTTGGTCTTCCTGGACGAGCGCTGGCCGGAGATCGAGCGCGCGTTTCGTTATTGCCTGGAAACCGACCGCGACGGCGACGGGTTGATCGAGAACACGCGCGTCGGCCACGGGTGGATTGAAATGGGTCCGCTCTCGGGCGCCCATGTCTCCCTCTACCTCGCGAGCATCTGGGTGGCGGCGCTCGAGGGACTCGAGCCGGTGGCTCGTGAAATGGGCCGCGTCGATTTCGCGGACGACGTGGCCCGGCGAGCCGCGGTCGCGAGAGCGCAGATCGCGCAGCGCTTTCGCCTGGATGACGGCTACGCCCTCGGGTTGATGGCCGATGGAACACCCCAGCGCCAGCGCACCGCGCTCACCGCTGTCCCCCTGCTGCTCGGCGTGGGAGCACCGGAGGCAGCGACGGGCTGGCTCGACGCCATTGCGTCGCCGGCTTTCTCGGCCCCGTGGGGCGTGCGGCTCGTGTCGCGCGACGACGCGTTGTACAACTCGGCTGCTTATCACAGCGGCGCCGTTTGGCCGTTGTACACGGGTTGGGTCAGCCTCGCGGAGTACGCGTGCCATCGCGGCGAGGCGGCGTTCACTCATCTGATGGCCAACGCGCGGCTGCCGTTTGCGCGCGGTCAGGGGTCGTTCGATGAAGTTTTGGACGGGGACATCGGGACCGCGGTCGGCGTTTGTCCGGATCAGGCGTGGTCCGCGGCGATGCTCGTGTCGCCGGTCATCGAAGGGATGCTGGGGGTGCGACCGGACGCCCTGGCCGGCCGTCTCTCGCTCACGCCGCACCTGCCGGCCAAGTGGAATGCGTGCGAATGGCGCGGCTTGCACGTGGCCCACACGACGCTCGATGTGAGAGTGAGCACTTCACCGGATCGGGTGATCGTGCGGTTGAGACGAACGGCGGGAGGCCGACTCGGTGTAAGGGTGGCGCCGGCAGTACCGGTGGGGAGAGTCGTAACCGCAGTTACAGTCGATGAGCAAGTAGTGGAGCCCAGAAAGCACGAATCGATGGGGTGTCGGCATGTAGAAGTAGGACTGGAGCTCAGTGACGAGCACGAAGTACAGATACATCACCGACTAGATGCCTGGTCGGACAGACAGAGGCTAAGCGGCTAAGGCGCTTAGCGGATGCTGAGATGCTCAGCTTTTAGGAATTGCTATCCGCTCATGCCTGAGAACCGCTAAGCGCCTTAGCCGCTTAGCCTCTCTCTCACCGACTTACCATCTACTGCCCGGCTACTCTCACCGGCACGCTACTCGACCCTATCAGCGCTCTTCCCAACTGTCCTTGCGTGCCGTCGCCCCAACAGTACAGCACCAGTCCTCCGGTCAGTCCACAGGTGAACGCGGCACCGGCCGAGAGCGACTGAAAACGCAGGCCCCCGTGCACCAGCACGGGCGTCGCGCGCGGCGTGTTCGAGCTGTCACCGAGCTGGCCGGCACCGTTCTCGCCCCAGCAATACGCCGCGCTGTCGGTCGCGATGCCGCAGCTGTGTTGCGCGCCGGCCGTGACCGCCCTGAAGGTGAGGACCGTGGCCGCGGCCGTGGGCACGGCCACGATAGAGTCCGGGAGTCCCGTTCCGGTTTGACCCTGAACGTTGCGCCCCCAGCAATAGATCGCGCCCACCGTCGTCAGGGCGCAGGTATGGCCGCCGCCGGCGGCGATCGTCTGAAACTGCTGCCCGCCCACGACGACGGTGGGCACGTCCTGATTGGTCGTGGTGGAATCGCCAAGCTGTCCGTCGCTGTTGGCTCCCCAACACCAGGCCGTGTGATCGGTCGCGATGGCGCAGGTGTGGTTCGCTCCGGTCGCCACGGCGTTCCAAGTCGTGGTGGCGGTCACGGGTCGCGGTGTGGGGCGGTCTATCGTGAACCCGTCTCCGACTTGACCGAAGATATTCGCGCCCCAACACGAGATGTCGTCGCTCGTGAGGAGTCCACACGTGTGGTTTCCCCCGCCCGTGACGGCGATGAACGGCTGGCTGGTCAGGACGGAGTTGGGCAGGAGTGGATCGCCGGGCATGGGGCCACGACCGAGCTGACCGAGCTGATTGCGTCCCCAACAATACGCCGTGCCGGTCGTCGTCAGCGCGCAGCTGTGCCCGCCGCCCGCCGCGACGCTCACTGCGCGGGGCGCCAGGGCGACGAGTTTCGGCACCGCTTGCAGGAACGAAGTCGTGCCGATGCCCATCTGACCGTCATCGTTATCGCCCCAGCAATAGACGCGTCGGTTGTTGGCGGCGGCACAGACATGCTGTGCGCCGGCCGCGAACGCGTTGAACACGACCGGCGTGACGAATACGGTCACCGAGCCCGTGATGGTCCCGGCGAAGGCGCGAATGCGGGTGATGCCCGGTCGTTGTCCTCGCACGGTTCCCAGCGCGCTCGCAATGACCGCGATGGTGGTGTCGGCGGACGTCCAGCTGACCACGACGTTGGGCAACACGTTGCCCGCCGAGTCCCGGACAACGGCGCTCAGCTGCAGCGTGTCGTCGGTGATGACGGTGGCGGATTCGGGAGTGACCGTTACGCTCGCGGGGGGAGCCGCCAGGGGTGGATACGGTGCGGGCGCGACGAACGGACCCTCGCAGGATGCGAGCGCGAGCAGGACAAGGGCCGCGGGCGCGTTCACGTTGGGTTGGGCGAGCATCGGTCCTTCTACAATACCCGCTAGCGCGTCGCGCGGCGCGTGCCGTAGGTTAGGCGCTCTCCATGGCCTCCGTCACCCTGCGCGCACTCAGCAAACGATTCGACTCAGGACATGCGGCGCTCCAGGAGTTGTCGCTGGACGTCCGCGACGGAGAGTTTCTGGTGTTGCTCGGGCCGTCGGGGTGCGGGAAGACGACGGCGTTGCGCTGCATTGCCGGGTTGGAGGAACCGACGGCCGGGGAGATCCTGATCGGCGACCGCGAGGTCACGCGCCTGCCGCCCGCCGAGCGCGACGTCGCCATGGTTTTTCAGAACTACGCGCTGTACCCGCACCTCTCGGTGCGCGACAACATCGCATTTCCGCTCACGATCCGCGGCGTCCCCAAGGCCGAGCTGACGCGGCGGGTCCGCGCGGCCGCCGAGCGGCTGGCAGTCGGTGAGTTGCTCGACCGGCGCCCGGCCGAGCTGTCGGGCGGGCAGCGACAGCGGGTGGCGCTGGGCCGGGCGATCGTGCGGGAGCCGAGCGTGTTTCTGTTCGACGAGCCGCTCTCGAACCTCGATGCGCAGCTGCGGGTCGAGATGCGCGCCGAGATTCTGCGGCTGCATCGCGCGCTCGGCACGACGATGATCTACGTCACCCACGATCAAGTCGAAGCGATGACGATGGGCCAGCGCATCGCGGTGATGCACGAAGGGCGGCTGCACCAGGCCGGCACTCCGGCGGAAGTCTACGGCGCTCCAGCGGATCTGTTCACGGCGCGATTCCTCGGCAGTCCCGGCATGAACGTCATCGCGTGCACCGAGCCGCCGCGCCCGTTCCAGCTGCGCGTGCTGCGCCGTCACGCCGGTCGAGTCGCATCGGTCGGCGTCCGCCCCGAGCACCTGACACTCATCGCGCCGGGAAAGCGCACCAGTGACGCGATTGTCCGCATGGTCGAGCCGCTTGGCGCGGAGACCCTGGTGCATCTCGACGCCGGCGGACAATCTCTCGTCGCGCGGGTGGCCGGGATTCCGGCCCTCGCCGAGGATGCGCGTGTCGGGCTCCGCGTCCAGCCGGCGCACCTCCATTTCTTCGACGCCGACGGGACGCGACTGGCATGATCGCCCGCCGCGCCGCCGCGATTCTGCTGGTTTCCGCACTCGCCTGCCACAGCCGCGCGGACCGTACCGTGCTCGAGCTGGCGAACTGGGCGGAATACCGGGAAGCCGATCTCGAAACTCGCGTCCTGACCCCGTTCGAGAACGCCCATCCCGGCGTTGCCGTGCAGCAGCAGAGTGCGGGCACGGGGCAGGCGGAGTACCGGGAGCGGATTCTCACGTCGATCGTGGCGGGCACACCGCCGGACGTCTTTCTGCTCGACAACATCGACGTGCCCGCGTTCACGAGCCGCGGCGTGACCCTCGACCTCTCTCCCTATCTGCGGCGGCTCGGTGTCGACTTGACGCGCTACGACTCGATGGTGGTCGGGATCTTCCGACGCGGCGAGGCAGTGTACGCCCTACCCAAGGGCTACACGCCGATGGTGATGGTCTACAACAAGGACTTGTTCGACCGCGCGGGCGTCCCCTATCCCAGTGACGATTGGACCTGGGACGATTTCCTCCGGGTCGCCAAAGCGCTCACGCGCGACAGCGACGGCGACGGCCAGGTCGATCAATGGGGCACGGCCTTTGACCGGCGGGTGTTCCTGTGGCTGCCGTGGCTGTGGTCTGGGGGCGCGGACGTGCTGTGTCCGGACGGCACGCGCGCCTCCGGGTGCCTCGATGCGCCGGGCAGCGTCGAGGCGATCCGCTGGTACACCAACTGGGTGACCCGCGACAGCATCGTGCCGCGCGCGTTCAACCTGCGTCGCTCGATGGGCGACAACCTGCGCCTGTTCCAATCCGGAAAGGTGGCGATGCTCACTACCGGGCATTTCTGGATTCCAATGTTGCGGCCCGCCGTGGCAGAGAGACGCTTGCGCATCGGTTTCGTGGAGATCCCCCATCGGGCGGGGGCGGCACCACAAACAGTGATCTACGCGTCCGGGTTTGCCGTGCCGGCGACGGCACCGCACCGCAAACTCTCGATCCAGTTGGCCCTCTTCTTGGCTGACTCCGCGGCGCAAACCATCCGCGCCGACGGGGGCCTCGAGCTGCCCACGCTCACAGCGGCGGCGGACGCAGTTGTCGCCGCGGATACGAGCGGCTGGGAAGCCGTGTTCCTGCGGGCGAACCGCCATGCTCGCGTCCCCTGGGGCGCGCGCATCGAGCGCTGGCGCGAAATCGAAGCCGCGCTGCCGGACCTCATGGACCGCATCACACTGCAGGGCATCGATCCCCGCATCGCGGCGCAGGAGATGGCGCAGCGCATCGACCGGCTGCTCGCACGGGGCCGCACGCCGTGAAGGGCACCCTGGGCTGGCGGCTGGGGGCGGCACTCGTCGCCGCCCTGTGCGGGCTCGCGGCCATGGGTGTCGGCCATTGGGCGGCGGTTCGCGCGGAGCGGGATGCCGCGCGCCGAGCGGCTCAGTCGGCCGCGGCGTACCTGGCTTACGTCGCACCCCCGGCTTCCGGGTCCCCCGGCTACGATCTGTCGCGGCTGCTCGGATTCGCGCGCGGCATCAATACGATGTCGGGCTGGACCGGGGCCGTGGAAGTGTTTCTTGGGACAGCGCCGCTGATCCGGACCATCGCGGCACCCTTGCCGGCCGAACGGTTCGGTGAGCTGCAGGATCGGGAAGCGGCGACGTCGTACCGCGGTTTTGTCCTCGTCCCCCTCAAGGATCGCGACGATTGGGATGTCGTCGGCGCGGTGGCGGTTCGTCAGGCCGACATTGCGCCCGACCTGCTGGGTGTCTGGGAGCTGGTGATCCTGGCACTGCTGGCCGTTACCGGAGCGTTGGCGGTCCGCCTGCCGCGTGGTGGGACAGTGGCGTGTGTGCTGGCCGCGGTGCTGGCGGGTTTGAGTGGCTACCGGCAGGTGGTCGTGGCTTCCCGAAGAGCGACTGACCAGTGGCTGGGCCGGGCCCGCATGCTGATCGATGATGCGGGCTCGCGGGCACCGCCGAGGACGGCGGCCAGCCTGTGGCCCCGGCTGAGCACGGTGGCGCGTGAGGGCGAGCTCGTTGCCAGCGACAGCGGCCCCACGACCGTCCGCCGCGTCGTGCTCGACGGGGA
>DATFGN010000042.1:0-7198 GCA_035249405.1 Gemmatimonadales bacterium | reverse complement strand
CGGGTCCTGGCCGTAGACAATGAACGTCGTCGTATCCCCGGCGAGGTTCGTCAGGTACAGACCGCCGGAAACGGGGTCCTGATAGACGAGACCGGCATTGCCCGGCAGCCACGCTGGTGCCCGGACCCCGAACCCGCCGATCGCCGCGACGGTGGTGCGCTGGGAGCCGTCGACGCTCGCGATGTCGACGCTCGATCCGTCGCTGACCCCGAGCGTTCCCACCGGCACCACGCTCACCAGCGCCGTGTCCACAAAGGGGCCGCGAAACGCAATCACTCGAGCGCGTCCATACGCCGCAGCCGTTACCGTGCCGAGCGGCGCGACCCTGATAGCGGGATCCAGCCCCATGTAGCGGATATGGTCGCTCGGGTAGACATCGCCATAGGAGTTCGTCATCACACCACGCGCCGTGAACTGCGCTCCGAAATACACAGCGGTATCCCGGGGACTGAGCCTGATACCCAGCCCTCCCTGACTGAGCGGATCGAAGAAACGGCACGCTTCCCCCAAGGCAATGACGAGCCAGAACCATGTGGGCGAGCATCGCCTGCGCCGCTCCGTCATGGCACCCAGGCGACGCCGGCCGTGAATCGGTCGACCTCGAGCAGCTCGGTTTCCGGTGCGAACCCGAGCCAACCGTGTTGCCATGAGAAGAAAACCTGCCAGCCGCGGCGGTGCTCGTCGTGGGCGAAGCGCTGCGTGAGATAGAGCCCCACGCCCAGGATGCCGGGAGTCAGCGTTCTGGGCCCGACGCCCAGCCCATGACTGAAGCGCAGCGACGCGCCGAGATCCGCTCGGCGGCCGCCGAACGTGCGGTGGCTCACCAGTCGGGCCCGTTCCTCGAAGAACAGCCAGGTGGCGCTGTAGCCGGCATCCGGGAACGACTGCCGTCCCAATCCGATGCAGGTGCCGAAGCGGTCGCCAGTCTCGACCATCGTGCAGCCCTCGACATCGCGACCGCCGCGCGGATTGGCGCCGCCCGTGGGATCGAGTCGGTACCCGGTGTGAACCCCGGCGGCGAAGGCGAATCCGAAGGCGACTCCGCGGTCGAGTTTTTGAACAATGCGGCGCGTTTCGGCGACGTCTCGATAGAGCCGCAGTGTCGCGGTGATTCCGGGTGGCCGCTTGGTCAGGGTGATGGCATGCGGGCCGGTTTGCAAGGCGTAGACCTCATAGCGCTGAAACCCTGGACCGGGGTCGCTCGCGATCGGGACCAGGAACGCCGGCCGGCCCCCACGCTTGGTCGGCTGAACGACCAACGAATCGGCGCCCGTCACTTCGGCCCAGTACACGACCTTCCGCTCCAGCGTGACGACCACCGGCTCGACCGCGTCAGGACCGAACTGGTGCTCGAGCAGCAGGACGCGAGTGCTGTCGCGTGGTCGCGCGTCGACCTGAGCGGCGCATAGTGAAGGCGTTGCGACCAGCACGATCACGGACAGGGCCAGCGCCGGTCTCACTTCGGCAGATCCTTGGGGCGGGTCCGGCCTACGGCGCGCACGATGCCGTAGCCGATCAGGATGACCGAAGCGATGACGACATAGAGCGTGGGGACGCCGGCCGCGATGAGCGCCCACGCCACGCCACCGATGAGGATTACGGACCCGATCAGATAGAGTGCGAACGAGGACATGCGCTCTCCCGCGGAGTGAGGGATCGCTACGGAGCCACGGCGCGCGCGATGGCTCGCCAGGGGTCGCGCTCCCAGTCATCGCGCGGTTCCGCCGCCGCGCGGGCGAACAACCACAGCCGTACGCGTTCGGGATCGACGCCGAGCCGATCCGCGAATCGAGCGATCGTCCCGTCCGGATTCGAGCATACGCGCTCCGGACAATTGAACAAGTGCTGCGTCGCGTCGTAGGCGGGATCGCCGAGAAACGGCTTCGGGTCGATCACGAGCCATGGCTCCCGCTCGGCCCGGAGGATGTTGCCTGCATGCAGATCCGTGGCGAGCAGGACGGACGCCGCTGCATTGCGGGGGAGCTCCCGGAGCAGCCCTAACCCCGTGCGTACCAGCCCCGGGTCACGCCAGCGCTCGATTGCACGTTCGGTTTCCTCGGTCCAGTAGGCCATCAGGTCCGCGAGCGGCCGGAATGGCTGTGGCCCTCGCGGGGAGCGCCACAGCCGCCGCAGCAGACCGGCGATGATCACGTCCTGCTCCGATTCCGGCAGCACCCGCAGGTGCGTTCCGGGCGCGCAGCGCTCGATCAGCATGGCGCTCCGGCTCGCGTCTGCCTCGATGAGCCGCACCGTCGGGTCGCCGTCCCAGAAGCGCAACCCGTCGATCTCGTGCATCCCTTCCATGTGCGGCATGGCCAGCTTCAAAACGACGGATCGTCCGCCGGCCTGGGCGGCGGGCGCGACCCACGCGCAGCTCATCTCAACGGAATCGAAGGGCGGCCCGGCGACGATCGACCAACAGCGCTCCAGCTCACGCACGGTGTCGGGGAGCCGCTCGAGCCAGGCGGCGCGCTCGGGAGTCTTGCGACAGTTCTCGGCGAGCGGGGCGGGAACGGTGAAGGGCAGGCGGTGGCTCCTGCGGGTCTGACGGCGTGTCGATAAGGTGCGGCCGGCCACGGTCGCAATCAAGGCAACGGCTGCATCAAATTCCACAACTCCTGGGCGAGTGGGGCCAGTCGGGCTGTCGAGGGCGGCGTCCAGGGGAACCACACGAAAAAGTAGCTCCGCACCATGGTCAAGACTTCGTCATAACTGCGGCACCGTGGCAGGCCGACCAGGAGGCGCCCCGCCTGATACTCGTATTCGGCGGGCTCCTGCAACGTCTCCAGCCCCACCGGATCGTAGCGGCGCAGAATGTCATGCAAGGCGGCGAATAGCTGCGGCTGCTCCACTCTGCGTCGCGCGACCCGGCGCTCGAACTGGTACAGACGGATGCCTCGCACCACAGTCTGCCCTGTGGCGAGTAGAGCCACGCCGGCCAACAGGAAGAACCCGAATCCATACGCCTCGAGCACGCGGGCCACCGTGTCTTGCTTTCGAAAACTCACGGTCAGTGCGAGCACGGAGCTTCCAGCCAGCAATGCAGCGATGACGAAGGACATGCCGGCGCTGCGCATGAAGTCGTGCGACGTGAACCGACCGAGGACGCCGGTCGACTGGACCTGGTAGGCACGACGCAGCTCGGTGCCGAGCCAGGATTCGGGGAAGAGCAGAACGGCTCCTGCGAGCAGGGCGATGAGCCCGAACCCGAAGGCGACGGGAGCCCATTCTGCCATGATCACCACACCGGTTCGTAGTTGAGCAAGACGTTCCCGTTCTTGAATGTCCGGGTGCTGACGTGTTTCAGGGAGAGCTGTGCTTCCATCCCATCGAACATGGTTTTTCCCTTGCCGAGGGCCACGGGATTCACCATGAATCCATAGGAATCGATCAGGCCGTGTGGCGCCAGCTGCGCGATGATGCTGCCGCTGCCGAGCAGCACCAGGCCCTTGCCGGGTTCGGCCTTCAGCTTGCGAATCACGGCTTCGATGTTTTCGTTCACGATCCTGGTATTGGCCCACTCGGTGCGGGTGAGCGTGCGCGAAAACACGATCTTCGGCGTGCGATTCATGGCCTCGGCCACAACCGGATTCTGCTGCTGCGCGGCTGGCGTCGGCCAGAACGATGCCATCATCTGATAGGTCACACGACCGAACAGCATGATGTCCGCTCCGCCGGCCGATGCGGAGGAGAACTCCTGAAACTCCGGATCGATGGCGGTTTTGAACCACGCGATGTCCCCGCCCGGGCCCGAGAAGTAGCCGTCCAGCGACATGTGGTTGAACACGGTCAGTGGACGCATGGTCATTCCCCTCCGCCATACCGCAATGAGCCGGGGGTCGTCAGCAGCTCACCCGTCTCGAGCAGCGTCTTCAGGCCGGACAGGATCATCGGCCAGCCGCCGTACAGCTCGGAGTTGGCGCCCTCCTTCAGCTGATCGTGCGTGACGAGCAGCCGGCACGAGTCGCCGACCGGCTCGATTTCCCAGGTGACCCGCGACGTTCCCTCGCGATCCACCGCGTCGCTCCAGCGTGCGTGGAAGCTCTGCACCAGTCGGCGTGGCGGATCAACCTCCAGGTTCTTCCCTTCCCAGAGCGGGGTAGGGAGCGCCGGGGTCCGTGCCTCGTAGGATGAACCGGACGTCCACGCCGATTCGACGCGCACGCCGAAGTTGTACTTGCGCCGCATGTCCGGATTGGTGATCGCCTCCCACAGGCGCTCCGGCATCGTCTTGATGTAGATCTCGAAGACCTTCTCCATCGTCGTCTCCTCCAGGCTGTGCTTGAGGTCGCTCAGAGTGGCGGCCCAAGGCTCGGCGTATTTGCTCACCCACCGGTCGTGGATGAGCCGGATCGGGACCGGGTTCAGGAAATGCAGCTTCTCGCGCCCGCGCCGTTTGGTGACGACGAGCCGGGCCGCCTCGAGCACGCGCAGGTGCTTCATGACTCCAAAGCGCGTCATCGGGAGGCGTCGCTGCAACGCGCTCAGCGTCTGCCCGTCCTCCCGGTACAGGGCGTCGAGCAGCTTGCGTCGCGTTGGATCAGCCAACGCCCTGAACACGGCGTCCACGGATCAAAATAGGTGACCAAATGGTCACCTGTCAAGGAAGCAGATCCCCCAGGCACTTTCGGATCTTCTTAGGAGTTGCTGTGGGTCAGGAGAACTTCCCTAGGAGGGCTCGGCGAATACCAACACGTATCCGTTGGGATCCCGGATCTCGAATTCATTCTGGCCGTATGGCTGGCGATGGAGCGGTTGGAGTACGGTGACCCCCGCCTGGCCGCGAATGGCTTCGTAGAGCGCTGCGACGTCGTTCATACGGATGTAGGCATCCCAGGCGCCACCGGGCCGCTCTCGATAGTGGTCGGGTCGCTCATAGCCCGACAACCGTTGCAGGAAGATCTCGACGTTGTCTTTCCACAGAATGCAAAAGTTGTGCGGCGGCTGTTCGGGAACCGCATTCCCGGCGAAGCCGAGCGTGCGCTTGTACCACGCCATCGTCGCCGCGACGTCGGCGACGAGAAACACGGGGACCGCACTGCGCAGCGCTCCCATCACCGCAACCGTCCCCTCACTCCGTTTGCTTCCGCTGCTGCTCGACTTTCTCCCGCAGCCGTTGCTCGGTGTAGTCGAGCCGCTCTTCAACCTCCAGCAGGCGTCGGTTCACGGCGGCGAGCTGATCAGGATCGGCGTGGCCCCCTGCCGGAAGCGCCGACGGTTCGCTCGCTTCACGAGGGTGACGTTTCCAGAGGACGATCCCCATCCACACCGCCCCGGTCACCAAGCCGGTACCCAGGGCCCACATGATGACCTGCATCATGGGAGCGGGTTGGCAGTCGCGGGAGCGGTGAGGCGGGCCGTGTGACCCTTGCGGCCCGTCGTGGTGAACGCGGCGCAGCTGACTGTGCCGCGGAAGGGAATCGGACCACGGGCCTCGGGGCTGCGCCCATCGGGCTCGCTGCCGTCCGTCGTGTAGCGCAGCGTGAAGCCGGGCAGCTCCGCGCTGCAGCGCACCATCCCGGCCTCGGCGGCGAGACCCGGTGTGGGAACCCGGTAGTTGAGGCCCGGCACTTCCCGATCCAGACGGGGCAGCTCGCGCTTGCCGATCACGTTCGCGAAACGGGACCAGGCTTCGCGGTACAGGGATTCCGACTTCGCCGGATCACGCTCCGTGGCCCACGCCGGATCGGGGGCCCACGCTCGCTCGGCCAAGCCGAACAGCTTGGGCACCATCATGTATTCGAGCCGTCCCTCTCCCCCCAGGGTCTCCGACCACAGGTTGCCCTGGATGCCCACGATATTGGCCCGGCCGTAATCAGTAAGCCGGTCCTTGCCGACGAACACGGCGGGATCCAGCGGATTGCCGCGGCGATCGAGACGGGAATTCCGGTAGTAGTCGAACGGGATGTACTCGAACGGCTTGCGCAGGTCGACGTAACCGCCCCAATCGAGTCCAGACTCCTCGGGGTTCTGGTTCCACGCGAGGTCGAAATAGAGGTTCGTGACGGGACTGAGCACGACCTCGTAGCCGCCGTTCGCGAGGCGGTAGGCGAGATCCTCGGCGCCCCAGCCGGCCACGTTGTTCCAGACATAGGCGCGCCAGCCGCGGGCGGCGAACCCCGGATTGGGGATGTTGATCTGCTGTCCATCGCGGCGGGTCTTCCGCACCGCGATCTCCTCCCATCCCGAGGGGAGCAGGTCGTGGGTCTTGAGGATCTGCTCCACGCGGCCGTAGAAGATGAACCACAAGTCGTCGACGCTCGCCAGGTTGTGCGCCTTCAGGTAGGCCTGGACGGCCGGCGATCCTTCCCAGACGCCCGCCGGGACTTCGTCGCCCCCCATATGAATGTGGCGGAGCGGCACGCCCGCCTCGCGGTGCATCGCGACGAGCTCGCCGACCACGCGCTCGATGAAGCCGTAGGTCGACTCGAGCACCGGGTTCATCACGTTGTCGTGGTAGCCCTGGGCGGACGTGTACACCGAGCGATCCTCTGGATCATTGAGGCGGTATTGCGGGTCACCCGCCCGGGCGCGCGCTTCCATCGCTTTGACCGCGGCGCGCGCATGGCCCGGCATCTCGATCTCGGGGATCACCTCGATGTGCCGCGCCGCCGCGTAGCGCAGGATGTCGATGTAGTCGGCACGGGAGAAGTACCCGCTGCCCCACGGGCGATCCACTTCGGGGCCCGAGCCATACGCGGGCGGGAGCGATCGGCCTGCATCGAACAGCTGGCCGCGACGCGCGCCCATGGTCGTGAGCTCGGGGAGGCCCTGGATCTCGATGCGCCACGCCTCGTCCTCGGTGAGGTGGAAGTGGAACACGTTGAGCTTGTAGCGGGCCATGAGCTCGAGCGTCCGCAACACGGATGCCTTCGGCTGGAAGTTGCGGGCCACGTCGAGCATGAAGCCGCGATAGCCGAAGCGCGGGGCATCGACCACGCGGATCGCCGGCAGGACGAGGCCGCCGCGGGAAGACGGCGGTGGCAGCACGCTGCGCAGGGACTGCAGCCCGTAGAACACCCCGGCGGCGGAGACGCCGACGATGCGGATGCCCTGGGCGGGATCGATCACGAGAGTGTACGCCTCGGGGGAGGTCTGGCCGGCAACGGGTCCGACCTCGAGCCGCAACGCAACACCACCGGTTCGAGCCCTACTGAAGAAGGGTCGCAGATACTCAGCCGCGAGGGTCGCTTCATTG
>DATFGN010000041.1:0-4619 GCA_035249405.1 Gemmatimonadales bacterium | reverse complement strand
TTATCGATGCGATACAGCGTGGCGATGATGGGCAGCGCGACGAACGGCGTCCACACGTACACGAGCGTGACGATCACGGCCAGGCGGCTGTAGAACAGCGCCGAGATCGGCTCGTGGATGAGGCCCAGGGAGAGCAGCAGGGAATTGACGGCGCCGCCCTCACCCAGGATCACCTTCCAGGCCATCACGCGCAGCAGGTAGCTGATCCAGAACGGGATCAACAGCAGCACGATGTAGAGCCCGGCCCGCTCGCGCACGCGGAACACGAGGTAGTACGCGACGGGGTAGGCGAGCAGTGTGGCGAGCACCGCCACGAGCAACGCCATGCCGGCCGACACCACGAGCAGACGCAGGAACGCCGGCGTCGCCAGCAGCGTGCGGTATTGCTCGAGGGTGGGCGCCCAATCCTGGAACAGGGAGCCCGCCACGCCGGCGCGCAGGCTGTAGGCGGCCAGCAGCAGCAACGGGGCGACGAGAAACAGCGCGAGCCACACGGCGGGCGCGCCGAGCAGCGCCCACAGCCGCCGCCGGCTCGCCGGGAGCACTACTGCGCGGCTTTCACCCGGGCCCACAACTGGCCGAAGTTGTTGCGATCGGTCTCGCTCACCTGCGGCGTGAAGCGCGTGCGCTCGAGCACCGTCGGGTCGCTCAGCGACAACGCCTTCACGATGTTCGAATCGGTCACGCCCAGGAAGGACCCGGGATTGACGTGCCCGTAGGCGAACCCGCTGATCAGGTTCACGCCCTGCGCCGTCGTGAGCTTTTCATCCAGAAAGCCGTACGCCAGGTCAGGGGTCTGGCACTTGGTCGAGATGCCGTACAGCCCGACCCAGCTGTTGCGTCCCTCTTTGGGCTGCGCGTACGCTACCGGCACGCCCTGGCCCAGCAGC
Source organism: Gemmatimonadales bacterium (assembly GCA_035249405.1). Taxonomy (GTDB): domain Bacteria; phylum Gemmatimonadota; class Gemmatimonadetes; order Gemmatimonadales; family GWC2-71-9; genus DASTHG01. The sequence continues at coordinate 3,729 of DATFGN010000041.1, read as the reverse complement.
GTATTGAAGGCCCCCTGCCAGGCATAGGCGAGCCAGATCTCACCAGAGGCCATGCCTTGCACCAGCTCCGGCTCCCCGGTCCAATAGAACCGGTTCAGCTTGCGCTGGTCGGTCCACATGCGCTCGATCTCGGTGAGCTGCGCCGGGGTGAGTGCGGTCTCATCCCAGTTCTTGATGTAGGAGGAGACGGTGACCGCCCCCGGACCGTCGTCCCACATCGAGATGTGTCCCCGGTACTTGGGATCGAGCAGCGCGGTCCACGAATCGACGCCGCCCGGGATCTTGTCGGTCCGATACAGGATCGAGGTGAAGCCCCAATCCCACGGGATGAAGTACTGTTTCCCGTCGACCTGCCCCAACTTCTTGAAGCGGGCGGGGATTTCCGCCCAGTGGGACAGCCGCGTCGTGTCCAGCTCCGCCACCAGACTGTCGCGTACGTAGAAGTGTTGCCAGCCCGTGTAGGGATGGAACACGCACGCGTCGGCGCCGGCTTTCATCTTGCCGAAGATGTCGGCATCCGATTCGCCGAACGCCACACTCACCGTGACCTTGGGATAGGCGCGGTGGAAGGTGACGAACATCGACGTATCCTCGTAGCCGGCCCAGTCGAGCACCGTCAGCGTGCCGGTCGCGTCGGCCGTGAGCGGCGTCGCGGCGGGGCGTTTGTCTTGGCTGCAGGCGGCGAGGAGGACGACGAGGAGCGAGAGCGGAGCGGACAACCGGCGCAGGGCGGTCATGGTAACTCCCGTGGACTCGGAGAGCCTAGCAATTACCGCTTTCGCGGGAGACCCGCAAGTCAGCGCATCGCGTCCTTCAGCTTGTAGTACGCCCCCACCAGCGGCAGGAACCACGGCCGTCCGAAATAGAACGGGATCGCCCGGAACGCGTGCTCGCCGAACGGCCGCAAATCGTCCCCACCGGCCAGCGACTGTCCCACGCGCGCGCCCAGATAGGTCGCCAGGGCCACGCCGTGTCCGTTGTAGCCCATCGCGTAGTGCAGGCCGTGGTGCACGCCGGCGTGCGGCAGCTGATCCCACGTCATCCCCACGAGACCGGACCAGTAGTAGTCGATGTCGGTCCCCAGCAGGCGCGGAAACAGCCCGCACATCGTGTCGCTGAGGTGCTTGGCGCCGTCGTATCGCTGCACTTTGCCGAACGACACGCGGCCGCCGAACACCATGCGCGTGTCCCCCGCGATGCGGAAGTACGACAGCAGGTTCCGGGTATCGCTCACGACGCGGTTGCGCGGCAACAGCTGCCGGGCGACGCTCGGACCCAGCGGCGCGGTGGCGATCACGTAGCTGCCCACCGGCACGACGCGGCGCCGCAACGCCGGGACGGCCGCTCCCGTGTACCCGTTGGTCGCGACGATCACGTCGCGCGCCATGAGATCGCCCTTCGAGGTCTGGAGCATGACGACGCCCGCGCTGCGCCGCACGCGCACCACCTCGACCTGCTCGACGAATTTGGCCCCTGCCTTGCGCGCGGAAGCGGCCAGCGCCCAGAACAGCTTGGCCGGGTTGATGCCGCCGCCCGACGGATCGAGCAGCGCGCCGTGATAGGCGTTGGCGATCAGCTCTTCCTTGTGCAGGCGTTCCGACGGAATCATCTCGGTCTGGTGGTGAAAGGCCCGGGCGAGCACCTCGTGTTCGCGCGCCAGCGCCGTGTAATGCGCCGGCTTGGCGGCGAGAATGAGGTGGCCCGACTGCTGGTAGTCGCAGTCCGGCGCTTCCTTAGCGACGAACTCCGCGATATAGCGCACCGCGGCCAGCGATGCCTCGTGCAGGTCGCGCGCGGCCCCGAAGCCGAGGCGTTTCACCAGCTCGCCGGCCGAGCGTTTGAATCCCGGCAGCACGAAGCCGCCGTTGCGCGTGGAGGCGCCGGCGCCCAGCGTCGCCCGCTCCAGCACCGTGACGTCGATGCCGGCCTTGGCGAGACTCCGGGCCGCGGCCACGCCGGTATAGCCGCCGCCGATGACGGCGACGTCGGTGCGTTTGGGGAGCTCGGCCTCGAGCGCGAGCTCGGGCCGCGGCGCCGTCTCGACCCAGTAGATACGGTTCTGCACCCGCTAGAGCTCCGCCATCATTGCCTGCGCGCTCTCAGGGCAGGCGCTTGTGAACTCCACCGACCGCCGCACGGCGGGGCTGACCTCGGTGCGGGCAATGGGGCGGAAGCCGAAGCGCGGAAAGAAGTCGGCAGCCGTTTCCGTGAGCAGGTAGACGGCATGGACGCCGCTCGCCCGCGCCGTGGTGAGGGCCGCTTCCGTCAGCCGGATCCCGAGTCCCAGACCCCGGGAGGTGTGATCCACCGCCACCGAGCGCAGCAGCGCCGCCTCACCGTACAGCTCGACCGCCGCACAGCCCACGATGCGGTTGCCCTCGCGGGCGACGACCGCCGTTCCCAGGTGGTCTCGGACCCCGGCGCGTGGCAGGTGGCCGCGCTCGAGCAGCGACTCGATCGCGGGGAGATCATCCAGGCGGGCGGGTTCGATCGTGACGGACATTGGTCAAGGCCTCCGCAAGGGGTGCGCCAGGGGAGGGGGAATCTACGACGGGTTGTGGGGAGACATAAGGCGAGTCTCAGGGAGGACGTTTCGCGCGGACGTCCTCGACGTTTTCGCGGCTGAGAGCCGCGACTCGGCTATCTGTCGCATGAAAGCGACGCCTCGTCACTATCAGTGACAGTTCAGCCGAGTCGCGACTATCAGTCGCGAAAAAAACGAGCCCGTGCGTGCGCGAATCCGGTTACCCCACGATCACTTTTCCCAACGATGTTTTGCTCATGCGGGACCGTCTCTACGTCCACATCGTCTGGACCACGCGAAACCGCGAGCCGACCATCGAGGCCCCCGCCGCGGCATTTCTGGCGCGCTATCTCCGCGCGGTGGCACGGCAGGAGCGGGCGGGCTTCCATGCGTTAGGGATCGTCCGTACCCATGTTCACGTTCTGCTGCAGCTGCATCCGACCACCAACATCTCGAGGCTGATGCAACGTCTCAAAGGCGGCAGCTCAGTGCTGGCGAATCGGGAGGGCCACGTTGGGGCACGACCGCTGCGGTGGGCCAAGGGATACGACATCGAATCGGTCAGTCCGCGAGCGCACGCTGCGGTGCGCTCATACGTGCTCGATCAGGCACGGCGTCATCCGGATGAGGCGATCCCCGGGTGGGACGGCGAGATGGCGGGGGGAGTGAGCCAGGACATTGCCGAAAATCGCGGCTGAGAGCCGCGAAAAAACATCCCAAGGGGTGGGCCAGGGGATGGGGAATCTACCAACCAGCCGGCTTGCCTTGGTTCTGCCGCTCGAGCCAGGCCAGCAACGGCTGGAAATACTCCACCATCGCGGTCGCATCCATCACCCGCTCGCCCGTCGCCTCGAACAGGACTTGTTGCCACGGCTTGTCGGCCCCGGCCGACAACATGCGTCGCAGCTGCTCGCCCGCCGCGGGGTTGGCGTAGATCGAGCAGCGATACAGCGGCCCCTGCCATTGCGCCGCGCGACACCAGGCGCGGTGGAACTGAAACTGCAGGATGCGGGCGATGAAGTAGCGGATGTAGGGAACGTTCGCCGGGACGTGGTATTTGGCGCCGGGATCGAAATCCTGCTCGCTGCGCGGCAGCGGCTCCACCACGCCCTGGTAGCGGTGCTTCAGGTCCCACCACGCCGCGGTGTACTGCTCCGGCGGGATCTCGCCGGAGAAGACGCCCCAGCGCCACCGGTCCAACGCCA
>DATFGN010000040.1:0-3306 GCA_035249405.1 Gemmatimonadales bacterium | reverse complement strand
TGCCGGCCGGCAGGAGACCGCCGAGCAGCGCGAGCGCAGCAGAAGGGATCTTGACCCCGGCCACGTACAGGCCGCTCTGATCCAACCCCCACACCGGCTTCCCCTCCGGGTTGCGCGCCACCCAGGAGGGCGGACGGTTGGCGCGCTGCTCGGAGTCGATGATCATGTTGAGCGAGTCCACCATCGCGCGCAGCCGTGACACGATGAGCGAGTCGCGCGGCTCCCGGTCGAGATAGATCGCATCGGCCACATCGGCGGGCAGCGCCGGCCGCGGGCTGACCCACAACCGGCCGTCCCCGGGGCTGGGTGGCCGGATGAACCCCGGCGGCTCGCGCGGTGGCAACACCGGTTGGGGATGCACGACCGCCGGCAACGACTCGACGGGCGCAGGCGGCAGCACCACACGCCCGGCGCTGCGGCTGCGCCCCAACCGGGTCGACGTGCCGCGACCCGGATGTACGCCGGCGAACGGCGGCGACTCGGGTTCGGGAACGAGCTGGACCATCTGCGCGGGCGGCGGCGTGAAGTCGAGACGCCCCACGTAGGCGATCGTGAATCCCACGACGTGCACCAGCACGGCGATTCCCCAGGGCAGCAGCCCGCGCTGGCGCTTCACGATCTCAGACAGCGGCCAACACCTTTCCAAGACGTTGCGCGGCTTCCTCGAGGCGCGGGATCGCGACGGTGAGCGCGACCCGGAAGAACCCTTCCGCTCCGGCACCGAATGCCGTCCCCGGCAGCGTCACGACGCCGACTTCCTCCATGGCGCGACGCTGGAATGCCGCGGAGGCGAGCCCCTCGGGCAGCGGGATCCACAGATACATGGTAGCGCGCGGGGCGTCGGTCTCGAATCCTTCGGCGCGCAGCGCCGTGACCATCGCGTCGCGCCGCTCCCGGAATCGCTCGGCGTACTCGCGGCTCAGCTCCTCGGCGCGATCCAGCACGGCGGCCCCCGCTACCTGCACGGCGAGAAACGCGCCCGTATCGATGTAGTTCTTGACCTTGGCCAAGGTCGCGATCAGATCCGGGCGACCCACGGCGAAGGCCAGCCGCCAGCCGGTCATGCAGAAGCTCTTCGACAACGAATGAAATTCGACCGCTACGTCGCGCGCGCCCGCGACCTCGAAAATGCTTGGGGCAACGTAGCCGTCGTAGGTGACCTCGCAATACGGATTGTCGTAGACAATGAGGATGTCGTGCCGCCGGCAGAACTCGATCGTCCGCTCGAGATAATCGAGCGGCGCCACCGCGGCAGTCGGGTTGTTCGGATAATTGAGATAGACGAGACGGGTCCGCTGTAGGACGTCCACCGGCAGTTCTTCCATCTCCAACAGAAAATCGGTGCGCGGCGTGAGCGCGTAGAGGTGAGGCGTCGCTCCGGTGAGCACCGTCCCGCCGTGGTACACCGCGTACCCGGGCTCCGGGACGATCGCCACGTCGCCGGGATCGAGCGTCGCCATGGCGAGGTGCGCGATGCCTTCCTTGGAGCCGAGCAGGGGCTGCAGCTCGGTGAACGGATCGATAGTGAGACCGAAGCGCCGGCCGAGGTAGCGGGCGGCCGCTTCGCGGAAGGCCGGGTAGCCGATTTGAAACCCGTAGCGGCTCATGGCGGGATCGCGAGCCGCGCGGGACAGCGTTTCCACCGCGATGGGGGGCGGCGGAAAGTCGGCGTCCCCCGCCCCGATGTCGATCAAGTCGACCCCTTGTTGGATCAGGCGCCGCTTGATCCCCGGGATCGACTCCATCGGATACCCCGGAAGCTTGTCTAACCGTTTGCTGAGTTTGGTCACGGAAGCCTCGTTAGTCCTTCACCAACCTCCACCATCCTTCACCAACCTCCATAACCTTCTCACCCAATCTATCACCGCTGCTCCACTCTCGGCCGGAATAACGCTGGAGCCTGCGCAATGGCGTCCACCGCGATCAGCATCCCTTCTTTGGGCAGCGACTGCACGCCCAATACGATGCCGGCCGGCGGGTTGCGCTCGGGGAAGTACTCCGCTCCGGCAGCTTTGATTGCCGCGAAATCCGATGGACGATAGTTGACGACGTACACGGTGAGCTTGACGATATCGGACGGTTGATTGCCGGCGATCCGGAGCACGAGCGAGAGATTCGCGAATGCTTGCCGCGCCTGCGCCCCGAGGTCACCCGCGCCCACCAGCTGGCCCGTGCTGTCGAGCGGCACCTCGCCCGAGACATACGTCGTGAAGCCGATGCGGACCGCATGCGTGAATCCGTCGAGCGCGGCGAGCGTCCCGGGATTGATGAACCGCCGGCCCGATGCCGGCTCCGCCGCCCGACCCGGTGGTCCGCCACCATAACCGCCCCCGGCCGGTGTGCACGCCCCCACCAGCGCGGCCGCCAGCACCGCGCACCACACCCTGTATCCCGACATCGGTTCGTCTCCGGAAAAGAAGGTTGTGAAGGATGGTGAAAGATGGTGGAGGTTGATGGAGGAGGATCGGAGCAACCTCCACCATCCTCCACCAACCTTCACCTACCTCCACGTTCATTACGTGTGCGTTGCTACTCTCGTTGTTACGAGACTCGCGCGCCCAGGTCGTGCCGTGCGAAGAACTCCTCGCAGGCCTCCCGGATATCCTCCCAATTGCCGACCACGCGATCAGCGCGGGGCAGTCCTGCTAACACCCGGGCGCCATACCGCTTGGTCACGACGCGCCGGTCCAGCAGGACGACGGCGCCGACATCGGTCCGGCTGCGAATCAACCGGCCGAATCCCTGCTTGAGCTTGAGCGCGGCGTGGGGGACGAGGTAGTGCGTGAAGCCATCCTGCCCCTGCTGCTCCAGACGCTCTACCCGCGCGGCGGTGAGAGGTTCGGACGGCACCTTGAAGGGCAGCTTGGCGAGGATCAGGACCCGCAGCGCCCGGCCCGGCACATCGACCCCTTCCCAAAATGAATCGGTGCCGAGCAGGATCGCCGAGCCGGATTCCCGGAAGCGGCGCAGCAGCCGGTCGCGCTGATCCTCTCCCTGCACCAGGAGCGGCCACCGTCCGGCCGTGCTGCCCCGCATCGCATCGGCGACGCGGCGCAGTGCGCCGTGGCTCGTAAACAGGCAGAACACGCCGCCGTCCGACGCGCGGGTCAGGTCGAGCAGCACGCGCGCCACGGCGGCGTGGTGCCCGTCCGCGTCGTCGCGCGGCTCCGGCAGGTCGGTGGGAATGCCGAACAGGCATTGGCGCGCGAAATCGAACGGAGACGGAAGAATCTCCCGCACGTTGACGCGTCCGGGCGGCAGTCCCAAACCCAGCCGCTCCTCGAGGAAGGCGAAATCGCCGCTCGT